>JACCVN010000014.1 GCA_013698165.1 Parachlamydiaceae bacterium
ATGATGGCGCTGCACGCCGGCAACTTTCTAGAAGGATATAAAATCGCGCGCGGCCCCAACCCATTTGCATCGATCTGTGGGATGATTTGTGGCGCACCCTGTGAATCCACCTGTCGACGTGATCGCGTCGATAAAACGTTGACCATTCGTGCACAAAAACGCTATCTTGGCGAATGGTTTGGCCTAAGCAAGGAAGCCCATATCAAGTCACTCGAATTCAGCTATGCCCGTGGATCGATTCATCCCACACCGAATGGTCTTAAAGTCGCCTGTGTTGGCGCTGGGGTTGGCTCTTTAACCTGCGCACATGATCTTCTTCGGCTTGGCTATGCTGTCGACATTTACGAAATGATGGATAAGCCGGGAGGTATGCTCACCTATGGTGTTCCCGCCTACAGATTAAAAAATGATATCGTATTCAATGAGATTGCGGCTATCGAACACCTAGGTGCTAAGGTCATCTACAGCACAAAAGTCGGCCGCGACATATCCCTCACAGACATCCAAAGCAAGTATGACGCAGTCTTCCTTGGACCTGGACTATGGAAATCGCGGGAACTTCCAATTCCTGGCGCAGACCTGCCCGACATTATCCGAGGAATTGAATATCTAGCTGTGCGTTGCGTAGGTGGTGAGTGGAAGATTAAAGATGATATGATTGTCATCGGAGGCGGAAACGTCTCCTTTGATGTCGCCAGAACATCTGTGCGCAATGGGGCAAAAAAAGTCACCATGGTATGCTTGGAAAGCCGCGATGAGCAAACTGCTGATGAATTTGAGATTGAAGATGGAATGGAAGAAGGGATTACGATCCACAATCGCTTAGCGCCTGTCGCAGTCGAACGTGATTCTGAAGGCAATGTCACCGGGCTGAAAGTTCAACAGATCTCATCACTTTTTGATTCCATGGGACGCTTTAGCCCTGTCGTCATTCCTAATTCTGAACGAGTCATCCCTTGCAACACGATCGCCTTAGCAATCGGACAGGCAATGGATATGACAATCCTAGATGGCTGGGATAAAAGAGATCAGCTGACACTGGATCGAGGGATCATTAAAACAGAACGAATTACTTGCCGCACTTCCGTCAAAGGGATCTATGCCGGGGGTGATTGCGCCTTTGGGGCGGCTTTATTCATTACGGCGATAAAGCATGGTCAAGAGGCTGCAAGAACCATCGATAGCGATTTGCGGGGGTCTCAACCCTACCAGGAATTTGTCGGTGAGTTTACCGAGCTCTCCCCTATGCGAGATAAATCTTACCTGCGCACAAAGTGGTCATTACCATCAATGCAGCCTCCTTCTTTGCGAATTCACAACGAGAACATGGTTGAAAACAACTATACCGACGAGCAGGTGCATCAGCAGTCTAATCGCTGCCTACAATGTCATGTTAGCCCTGTTTTTGATGGAAACCTATGTATTAAATGCAACGGATGCGTCGATGTATGCCCCTGCAACTGCTTAAAGCTTGTCCCCATCACTAAGCTTAATCTTGATGCTGGAGAAGGTAACCTAAGAGCTGCGGTCGACAACTTCTATGGCGTCGATTCCTATAGCATGAGCGATGAAGAGCTTATACAGATGGGTTCCGCCATGCTAAAAGATGAAGACCTTTGCATACGCTGCGGGCTCTGTGCGGAAAAATGTCCGACACAAGCAGTCACTATGGATGCAATGAATTATTCATTCCGGTGGATAGGATAAAATATGATTTGGTATATCGTCTGCTCTATCGCTCTGGGGCTGTCAGGTTTATTAGTTTACTTGTACTACTTCTACAAGGGACAATTTGATGACGATGAAGATGTTAAATATCAGCTTTTTCGCGATGAAGAGTAAAGAATAACGAGTTGGACTTATGCCAAAATACCGCAATTCATTAAATGTCGATCCTGATGATAAGGATCCAAAAATTTCACGCCGTTCATTTCTAGCACTGCTGGGAGTTGGAGCATGCCTTGTGGGAACAGGATCGCTTATCAATGCTTCATTTTTAGGCTTTTTATATCCCAATGCCATGAAAGTGCCGCCCAGTCTCTTTTCGATTGGACGTCCTGAAGAGGTGCTTACGAGGGATGGAAAAGTATATCTCCCCAAACAAAAAGTATTCGTCGAAACCCAGTCAGGGAAAGTCCGCGTGCAAACGGCTGTATGCACTCATTTAGGGTGCACTGTAAACGCTTCTGAGACAGGTTATGCCTGCCCGTGCCACGGCTCTACTTACGATAAGCACGGTGAAAACACCGGTGGGCCTGCACCTTTTCCGCTCGTATACTTTCAGGTATTTAAAGGAGCGTCAGGGGATATAATGGTCGATAAATCAAAGACTACTCTCGATTGGAACCAAGCCTGGTATTCGCAAAATGTATAAAAGGAGCAATTAAGACAATGGAGCTATTTCAGGGAAAGCCAAAAGAGTCATGGGCAGAACATATTGTCAACATCCCAAAAGCCTTTGTGCGTTCAATTTTCCGCCATAATTACCCTAATAATGATGTTGACCGCTCAGAGATTGTCTTCAAGAATTTCTTTCTGCATTTCCATCCTGTCAAGTGCCACAAACATTCGCTCGACCCCTTCTACACTTTAGGCCTCGGCACTATCTCAATGAGCTTATTTTTGATCCTGACATTTACAGGTGTCGTGCTCATGTTCTATTATATTCCTGCCGAAGATAGAGCTTACGACATTATGAAAGATTGGCAGGACACAACACCTTTTGCCATGATGTACCGCAACATGCACCGATGGAGCGCGCATTTGATGGTACTCTTTGTCTTCCTGCATATGTCAAGGGTGTTTTATACGGGATCCTATAAAGGCATGCGCAAATTCAATTGGGTTATAGGAGTCATATTGATGGTACTAACCCTGTTATTGTCATTCACAGGATATTTACTCCCTTGGGACCAGCTTGCCTTTTGGGCCATTACTGTGGGCAGCAACATTGCAGGTTATGTGCCAAATCTTCCCGGCTTTGAATACAATGTAAATAGAGTGATGCTGTTGGCATCGACAAGCGTCGGTCAAGATGCTTTAATCCGCTTTTATGTATTACATGTGGCATTTTTACCCTTGGTGACCGGCACTCTAATTGGTGTGCACTTTTGGCGAATACGTAAGGATGGGGGCCTTTCAAGACCGCCGGACAAGATCCGCCCAGATCCCTACAGAGTTGTACAGCGTTCAGACACCAAAGAATCTTTTGCCCCCGGCGTCAAAAGGACTTACGGGCTGATGGAACTTGTTCGAGGGACTTGCCCAACTGTGGATAAGGGTCCCTACAACTTTGTGTTCACATGGCCGCACCTTCTGCGGGCTGAACTAGTCGCCTTTCTGCTAGTGTTGGTGCTTGTGATGGGGCTTTCGTTCATCGACGCTCCTTTAGAGGAGGCAGCAAACCCAAGCAAACCTCCAAATCCCTCTAAGGCGCCATGGTACTTTCTCGGCCTGCAAGAAATGGTCGCTTATAATGCCTTCTGGGGGGGCGTTGCCATTCCTATGGGCATAGTTGTTGGACTCATGGCGATCCCTTACCTCGATCGCAACCCTTACGGCGAAGGGTATTGGTTTCATCGCAGCCGCTATATGGCCATATTCCTATATACCGCTTTTATGACCTGGCAAGGTATTTTAGTGATTGTAGGAACATTTTTCCGAGGCGCCAACTGGGGTTGGATGTGGCCATGGACTGAGACTTTTGCAAGGCATTGACGGCAGGGAGCAATATTAATCATGCGTTCGGAAATATATCAGTATTCTTTAATTGGTCTTGGCGTCGCTGCAACAGCGCTATTCGGGGTATTTTTTCTTCGCGAGGTTTTTCCGGAGTATAAAATCTACCAGGAAGATTATGTCGCTTTGGAAAAATTCCGCTCAACTTATACTGGCGAGCCTCCTCCAGCCTTTAGCCTAGGCGTCAAACAGATATTGCTCGAACGAGAAGATAAGGGAAATCCGGTGATCGATCGCTGCATCTCCTGCCACGTTGCTTTGCAATTCCCCCACTTTTCCCCAACGAAAATTGCTTACGATGTCAATGGGGTCCCAATGGTCGATGCGCAAGGAAATCCAAGGTTAATACCCAACGAAAACTATATATGGGGCAAATTAAACGCTAAAATCGCTTCTTTAACTGATGAAAAAGTCAACTCTCAGCTCATTGAAAAGGGTGACAATTCAGTAGTAAAAAAAAGGCTTAGCGAAGCTGAAAATCTTAAAGCCTTAAAAGTTGCACATGTTGGCGACCACGCCTACGATGTCACGAAAGTTCTAGCAATGCACCCATTAATAGGCAAAGAGACCCGACCTTTTGAATTTCATCCTATCGAAGAATATGGCTGCAGCTCTTGCCATAGTGGTAATGGCCGTGGTCTGACGACTCAAAAAGCCCATGGCCCTGTGTTTGATGATGAATATGAAAAAGAAGATGTCGGGCATGTGCCGCATTTTACTGAGCAAGACCCCGATAATGACCCGGCTTTTGGACGCATTTTTAATGGAAAACCTGGACACGAACTTCTATTTCAAACCTCTCCTATTCTTGTAGGAGCCTTAATCCAATCGAAATGCGTGCAATGCCATCAGACTTCCGGGAAAGCATTAGAAAAAGCTGTCGACAGTGCCTCACTGATAGCAGAAAAACGTCAAAAGCAGATCAACGGGCTTGAGAAAAGCTTCCAAAGTGATTCCCAAGCCCTGATTTCCTTGCTAAATCTGGATGTAAGCACCAAGCAAAAAGGGCTGCCCGATACGATAAAAGAGATCAATATCAAATTACAGGATTACACTCTGCCGGCACAAGTGCATGAGCAACTTTCCAATCAGTTGAAATTTCTTAAAAACATTCAAAAATCGGCAAATGCTAATGAAATCATCGATGAAAACATCGCCTTTTTTATTGGAACGCCTGCGCTTGTTCAAGAGCTTAAAAATACTTGGCAGCCTCTAGAAAATGAAAATACAACTAAGCAGAAAGATGTTCTCAACACCTTTTTAAAAATGCAGCGCACTTCAAAAGATGCATCAGGAATTCTCTTTGCCAAATTGACAACCATAGATCTTAATAATCAGATCATGTCACACTTAAAAGAAGTCACCAACTCTTTAGGTGATACTGTCTCCGATTCTAAGACCAACAGCGCTATCGCCTCTGATGTCGATCTGCTCACTTATAATTATCAGCGCGGTCAAAGACTATATGTCAGCCAGGCTTGCTACGCATGCCATCGAATATCCGGTTTTGCCCGCGGTGGTATTGGCCCCGAGCTAACCACTAGCGGAAATACATATCCTTGGTATCTCAAAGAATCGATTGTGTGGCCGCAAGCTGATCTAAAAACATCTACTATGCCAAACTATGGCTTAGATCATGAAGAGCTGGAAGACCTTGTGACTTTCTTGATGGGTCAATTTGATGGCAATTCCAAGGTGGTTTCTAATACCGATTACAAAATCGCTATTCAAGAATGGGAATCCGGACGTAAGCTCGGATGGGAAAAACCGTTGACTCCTTTACAAATCAGGGACCTGCGTTATTCGATGACTGTCTTTGTTACGGAAGGATGCGCAGCCTGCCACCGCCTGAAGGGTTTTGAATCCAATGTTGGATACAGCATTGAAAAAGATAAACCTTCCTTCGATGCGCTCTATACAGAAAAGGAATGGTTTAAACGCTTATTCCCTGAAGAGATCACTGGATCTGCAGTGGTAAAGGTTATTGAAAATAATGAATCTGAAATCGACAAACGTATTGTCGACAATGTACGTAAAGACTCTATTTTAGAAGAAATTGAAATCGCTAGCCCTCAAACGATTGAAGCCTTATATACTCCATTCAAATTTGCTAATCGCGCTAAAAATGCCGAATTTAGAAAACGGATCGAGCATGAAAAAGACCCAGAAGTCAAAGAAAAATTAGCTGCAGAATTACAGACTTGGAAAGACCGCATACATCGCCTAATGATGGTTTTTGCGCAGGAATATGGTGTTGGTCGGATCATTGGTCCTAGACCCAATTGGTCAGGAGTTTACCACACAGATGAGTGGCTAATGGAGCACTTTAGAAACCCGGCAAGTCACGTTCCCCGTTCAATCATGCCCGTGTTTCCATTTGATGACAGTAAATTCTACGCGCTAACTCATATGTTGAATGTCTTGGGAGTGCGGAATCGCGATTCAGACCGTCAAATTTGGGAAAATCGCGGATTTAATCCCGAGCTTGCTTTTGAAATGTATTGTTCCCAATGCCATGGCCCATTTCTGCATGGCAATGGCCCTGTGTCTAATTGGATCTATCCAATACCAAAAAATTTGCATAATGTAGATTTTCTGCGCAATTTAACAAGGGATCGCGCTATAGACTCGATTATCCACGGCGTTAAGGGTACACCGATGCCACCATGGGGGGAAGCGCCGAAAAAGAACGATTCTGATGACATTCCTGTTCTTACAAAAAATGAAATTACTAAGCTTGTGGATTGGCTCTATTCATCATTACCAAGCTCACAGTATGGAGAAGAAGTTCAAAAATGGAAATACTCTCCTCAAGATGTTATTCACGAACTGGAAAACGAAGGCACACTGCAAGAACTGCTTCCTAATACCAATGATAAAGAACCCATGCACTCATCGGCATCTGGAAATACAGCTTTAAAAATTGCTTTCAAAGATCTGCCTAAGGGAGATGATCTCTATGCTGCATTAACGACACAAATGCCACTAAAGTCAAAGCCTGATAGTAATGTCTCCGAAATTTTTAATGTCATTCCTAATCCGTACTCCGGTCCTGAGAAAGAACTCTATTACATCAAACAGAAATATTACACTCCAGAAAATATCGAACAAGGCCGTTTGTTCTTCGAAATGAACTGCGCTGTCTGCCACGGAAAAGATGCCGATGGCTCAGGGATGCGTGCAGGGACGATGATTGAAGCAAAACCGCGCATGCTGACAAATCTAGATTGGATTAAAACACGTGATGATCTAAGACTTTTAAGGTCTATCAAATATGGTGTTGCCGGCACTTCCATGACTCCTTGGGGAGACTTTACAAGTTCCCTGCAACGCATGCAACTGGTCATATTTATTCGTTCACTTTCTAGCGAAAGGGGCCTCCAGGACAATCTGGCTGAAGCCATTTTCACGGCTTTCGATAATACCGACCTCCTCATTGAACACTCACGCATTGAGCAATATGCCACATTAGATAGCGCCTTAACACTTTTTCGTCAGCTTAAGGGCAACCGTGAAAAGCTCTACCAATATGATGCCCAAGAAAGCGACTCCTCAAGGAAAGCGCTAGATGCCTATCAACTTGAATTGGAGCAAATGGGCAAACTCAGTCAGTTGCAAAGTAATGATGCACTTTATTCTGATCTTCGTAAGCAGATTAAAGCTGAAAAGGAAATCTACCAATCTCTTGGCGCATTCATACTGCAAACCGGTAATCGACAAGATCTCGATGATTACATTAAGCTCATCGAAATGCTAGACAACCGATTCCAAGATAAAGAGGGCAAACTTGTCTATCAATTTTCTGATTTAAATGAAGCGAATATTGTGAAACATGGCCAGGGGCTTATTAAAAGCATTAGCACTCAACTTGATCAACTGAAACAAGATCAGACCATTCTCGAAGGAAAAATGTCGTCTGCTAATCGCAACCAGGCTTTACATGAATTGGATGCCCGCATCAAAGCCACTGAACAGCTGAAAAACCGATTAGTCTCTACCCTTGCAGAAGGCATTCGTCTACGGCAGAAAGAAAAAGTGCTGGTAGAAGAGATCTCTTTAAAACAAACCTCTAAACCTAATGGAAAAGATGCTTAATCCTACCGACACTCCGATCAAACAGGTTGTAAAGTTTGATGATACTCCTGTAAAAATCATGCTCTATCCGGCCATTATTTTTATGATCCTTGGAATGACATTTGGAGTTTTCATTGCCTTTAATGGTTTTGTTTTCCCTGACTATTTCTCTGGTGAATATGTGCACTTTGGAAAAATTAGACCTATCCATGTGGGTCATGTGACCCTCCTATGGTTACTCTCTGCAAATATTGGACTTTTCTATTATCTTGTGCCAAGACTCTGTGGCGTGACTTTATGGAGTAGCCGACTGGCTTATGCTTCAGCAATGCTATGGTGGCCAAGCTTGATTATTGGTACCTATTCAATGCCATGGGGCACGAATTTTGGCTGGGAATATGCTGAACTTCCTACGTGGGTGGGATGGCTGCCGGCTAAGTTCTTTTTTACTGTTGCTTTCCTTATGGTTGCAGTTAACATTTATGCCACAATTGCTACACGCATATACGAGAAGATGTATGTCTCCTTATGGTATACCATGGGAACAATGATCTGGACGTCCTTCACTGTTGTTGTAGGTTTTTTTGCTATTAACTGGGTCCCCGAAGGGATTTCCAGGGTGAATGTCAGCTTCTTTTACATCCACAATTTGGTCGGTCTGATTTTTACCCCTATGGGCCTTGCACAAGCCTACTATTTCCTTCCAAAACTTGCCAACACACCTATTTATAGTCATCGTTTGTCAATGATCGGTTTTTGGTCGATAGCCTTTGTGTATGCCTGGATCGGTGCGCACCACATCATTCACGGTCCAGTGTCACAATGGCTACAGACAACATCGATTGTCTTTTCAATTTGGCTCTTTATCCCTGTATGGACTGTGGTCACCAACCTCTTTGCAACTGTCAAACCACACTGGTCTTCCTACACCCAAAGCGCACCTGTTCGATTTATCATGATGGGCAATATTTTCTATCTTTTGACTTGCATTCAAGGGCCTCTGATGGCACTCAGAAATGTCAATGAAATCACTTCCAAGACTGACTGGATTATTGGCCATTCACACATCTCCCTCTATGGGACTTTCACATTCTTTGCTATTGCCGGTATCTACCAAGCGATCCCCACTATCACAAAAAAACCATTATGGTCAACGGCCTTAGCCAATTGGCACTTTTCCCTTAATCTATTAGGCAGTATCCCCTTTATGCTATCCATATGGATTGGCGGGTTTTGGCAAGGAATGGAATGGGCGACATGGGCAGATGGAAATACCTACGCCGAATTCCACCTCCAACTGACGCGACTTTCCTTCCTGGACACGATCGCATCGATGTATCCATTTTGGGTCTGGAGAGCCATTGGAGGATGTATTGTCCTCTTTGCCAATATTCTCTTTGCAATCAACATCTTTAATACAATTGTTTTACAACCTGCTGTAAAAGCAACACCACCACCAGCTGTTTCCAAGGTGCAATCATGAGCGACAAGCCTAAAGGTAATTTTTTTTATAATCTTGAAAAATCTGCCGTCATAACAGTGATCGGGGTGCTACTCCTTTTTTCCGGTGCGGTAATCGTCACTCTTATTGCTCCAAGCCTCGTCGATCCAACATGGACTCAACCCACAAGCTCTTATCAAGTTCAAATGTATGAAGTTGCTGACCCAAATATCTATATCAGTTCTTCTCAAAAAGGTGGGGGGGATCTGCAGTTTGTCTATCACCTTGTGAATGACTATTCTTTGATAGCATTTCAAGAGTCTGCCACGATGCGGATCATCGCTCCCAAAGAGTTAGAGAAGTATGTGACCAAAGCGGACGAGCCTGAATTGAAACTGACCTCAAAGCTTTTGATGTTAAGAAAACCTCTCCCATCAGACCCAAAGCAAAACTATGATGCAGACAAATCCGCTGAAGAATTGAGGACTGCTCTTCAGTCGGAATGGGAAAAGGATCATCCCGACTGGAAAAAGGAAGGTCTTTACAAGCCTGACTTCGACATCCTTGAGCTATATGCCCCCGAAGGGACTGAAGCTTTCGCCTTAGCTCCCACAGACGTGTCAGTAGAAAGCTGGATGGATGACCACTACACAATTTTAGATGATAAACAGCAACAGTCATGGCATACTTCTACCGGTGTCATCTACGTCCAAAATCCTCGTGAATATCGCATCACACGCTATAAATTTGGCAATAATGAAAGCTGGAATTACGATCCCTACGGTGAAAAAATCAGCGATCTTAAAGAATTAAAGAGTCATTCATTAGGTTTCAGGTCGAGAAAGGAACTGATCCAACATGGCGAGCAAGTCTATGCCGCTGAAGGCTGCTGGTACTGTCACACCGACCAAACAAGAACGCTTATCCAGGATGTTGTCCTCAACGGCTCTGCAGCCTTTCCCGCGCCGCCTTCTTCAGCAAACGAATATATCTATCAGAAAATTACTTTTCCCGGCACCCGCCGCATTGGACCAGATATCTCACGCACAGGGATTAAAAGACCAAGCC
>JACCVN010000035.1 GCA_013698165.1 Parachlamydiaceae bacterium
ATATTGTGATCTTCAACATCTTCTGAAAGTGCCCAGAAAACTGTAGGGCTTCTATCTGCTCGTTCTGAAAAGCATACACCCAAGGAATGCGCATTAGCTCCCACAAAACGAACCATTCCCATTTTATTTAGGGGAAGAAGTGTGTCCCATTCAGGTGTGCGGTCAATCTGTCCTCCCAAAACAACACGATTAATATCAATTACTTTTGGAATCGATCCAATTCGATTTCCATACACTGATGGTAAAAGTTCTTTTACAGTTGAGGCTCCTCCATCGCAGCCGACCAGTAAATCCCCAACGGCATACGATCCATCCTCAAAATGAGCAATCACTTGCTCGCCATGGTCTTCAAACATGATAAGACGTTTGTTCCATTCAATACTAATTCCTTCCTGTAAAACGTTTCTCAATTCAGAACGAAGAAACTGAACCGCTGCATCTTGTCCTTGTGGAATGCTAAAGAACGGTTCCATCTTTTCATTCGCACAAGTAAATCCATCGCCTACATCAGCAACTTTAGCCAAGGACAAACGATTCATTTTTTCAGGCATCAATAGTGAAGTTAATGCATTCATTCCTAGCGAACGAATTGATATCCGATAGCCTTGTGGCCTACTTGTAGGACTCTCATCTCTTTCAAAAACTGAGACCTTGAAACCAGCCTTGACAAGACCTTGAGCTAAAGCCAAACCACCAAGCCCCGCTCCAATAATTAATATTCGATCTTGCATTTTACACACCTTTCTCATCGATTAACCATTTAATTTCTGATTCAAGTAGAGAAAGTCCATATCTCAATGCCTTAAGACGAATCTTTTTAAGGGAAGAGTCAACCATACTTTCTAGCCTCTCTTCAATTTTTTTATATTCTTCATGTACCTTTTTAACTTTTTCCAATCTTTCCTGAAAAAGAAGAACCATATCTTCATGATCAGTTGTAAAAAAAAATTTAAGAAGAAACTCATTACGTGGCGTTTCATCACTTGTGGGACTTTTGAACCAAGCTTTAAATTCCAATCGTCCCTTCTCTGTAATTGAAAAGATCTCTTTCTTTTTCTTGCCCACATAAACAACTTGAGAAAGTACTTTTCCTTCTTCTGCTAAAACTTTCAACATTGGATAGATTGTCGAATCGGATTCACGCCAGAAATATACAGTTGATCTCCCCATAAGAGATTTAATGTCATATCCACTGCTAGGGCTATCAAGAAGGATTCCTAAGATAGCGTATCTTGTTTTGTTAGATTTCATTAAAATACCCAGTTTCTAGGTATTGTATCCGCGTTTGATATTTTTAACAATAGAAACTAGCTTTTGACAAAGGATTCACGACAGAAATGAGGTCAGATGAAGCTTAGTCGAATGTTGACGATATTTCTCAACTAGCACTATATTTAATCACTAAATGGATCTTGGAAGAGCAATTAATTAAACTTGGTTTCTGTGAGGCTTTAAAGTTATGAGTTTTTATAAAATTGACGATAAGGCCATGCTAAGAGGGTCATTTAATGGAATCGTTTCTGTGGAAAAAAACGGTATATCTATTTTTGAAAAAGTGCATAACAATTTGCCTGTAGAAAATCCCACTTCTAAAAGTTTGTTTTTTATTGGCTCCATAACAAAACAAATGTTGGCTGCAATTATCTTAAAATATATTGAGTTAGGTATTTTAGATTTATATGCACCCATAAGTAATTATTTAACATTACTAGAAGACGTATTAGGAGCAAACAGTATTACCCTCGAGAATTTACTAACACACACATCAGGACTTGTGGAGTCAAGAGGACGAAAAAATGCAGTTGGTTATAATTTTAATCTTAAAATGAAAGGAACTTTTTTATACGCCAACCAAGGATATGAATTGGCTGGGAAAATTGTCACTAAAATAAGTGGAAAATCATTGGAATCCCTATACCAAGAGCTTTTTTATCAATGCGATATGAAGGATAGTTTTATAATTAATAATGATGATTGTGACATTAGCACAATAAAAGAAACCCATCCCAGGTTAATACAAGGTTATATGTTCGTTCCGCCTTTGCACTCATTGATAATGTCTACTGGCATTTTGACTGATGCTTGGAATATTAAGAGTGGTTATAGTCTTGTAAAACAACCGTTTAAAGATGGTTTTCAATATTTATATCCACAAGCAGGAAACGTTGTATCTACAATTCAAGATCTGCATAAATGGAATCATTGCTTTGGGAAAATATTTAAAGAGAATTTAACCATGCAAGAATATGTTAAATCACGAGTTTTTAATATTAAATGCGATGGTAGATTATACGACTTTTGCTTAGGAATGCGTAAAACTATTCAAGAACCAATAGAATATGGACAATCTGGATGGATTTATGGCTACCAAAGTACGTCCGTATTTTTCCCTGAGCAGAGGATTAGTGCAGTGATATTTGAAAACGTATCACGAATTGGCGGAATAAGAATACCTCCATTAGATTTTTCTATACATAATATGATTGTTGCGAACGTGAGATCATATATCAATGCGTTATAAGCATGTTTGCCCGTTTTCTAGCCAAATTGGCGTATGAGGCGCAATGGAACAGTAAACGCACTTAAGCTCTTATTGTGACGGAGCGCAGAGTTCCAGTCTCCATCTACAGCACAGCTCTCCAACCAATGATTAGAAAATGTCACTCTCATAGTCTACTTGGTAGGATGCTGAACGTTATTACGAGTAAATCGACGCAGAATAGCCTCTGTTTCTGCCGTTCCAAGTCTTAAGGCTGACTATGGTTTCTTTGTTCCGTGCTAATATAAAAAACATAATTTGCCATTTTCTAGGACAAAAGCCAAGAAGCAAAAACATGTCCGATTTCCTCTGAATAATCCTCAATGTGGTTATATCGTCCATTCCCTAGTGAATGTGAAATGATATTGCTTGCGGAGTTCAATAATCTCTCTCTTTTTTCTTCTGTAAAGAACGCGGCAGGTGTTGTGTAAAAAAAGAGCTGCGGAATCGAAGATGATACCATCCAATTGTGCACTGAATTCACCATGTGGCATACATCTGAGGGTTCATTTTCGATAGGAAGCTCCTGAGGAGCTCGCCAAAGAGCTTTTCTTCTGGAAATATCGCGAAAAGGTTCAAGGTACGCATTCCTTTCATCTTCAGAGAGTGTGCGTATTGAGGCATTAGTGAACACTTTTTCCATGAAAAAGTTATCGTTTACAATTAGGTTCCAGCCTTCAGGAGAACGAAATTTTTTAAATGTTTCTTGCATGACTGGCATACGAGGATTGAAATCCGACCATTTTTTCCATTCTCCGAGCATTGGTTCTATGTAAGATATAGCCTTGACGTTAGATTCATTCTCTTTTGCATAAAGAGTTCCTAAAACAGCTCCCCAGCTGTGTCCGATAATTTTCAAATTTTTAAGATTCAACGCTTTAATGAAAAGTGTGAGGTATTCCAAGTGATCTCTAATTCGAAATTCAATGTCAGGAGAATCGGATTTACCGAATCCAATTAAATCAAGAGCAATACAACGACCGGCAATCTTTACATGTGGAATTACGTTACGCCAAAGATATGACCAAGAGGGCATCCCATGAATAAAAAGTATAGGATTTCCTTCCCCCTCTTCTATGTAGTGAATCTTTGAACCTTTAATTTCAATAAATTTGGATTCATAAGAATAACCTGGATAAGTACAGTTCATAATGTTCCTTTTTAGCTGTCGTTTTAATTTATTTATTAGGGAAATGCTCTATGTACTCCTCGCCATTGCGGCCCATATAGTGAACTTGCCTTCCATTCATATACACAATGTAATAAGAACATCCTAAAGCTTTTGTTTCGTTGCAAAATTCCTCATAATTAATTTTTCCCGTTTGTATTTTCTTAAGAACCATTTTGAACGGTTCGATCGAAAATTTTTCAGGAATTTGACTTTGAGAATGCAGAGCTTTCATAACCAGCGACTCTCCATTCACTCCATAGTAACGATTTTCATTTCTTAGAAAATCGACGTGATAGGATTCGACTCTTTCTTGTGATAAAATTTCTAATACTTCAGGAAATGTAATTGTCCCTAAGAAATTTCTATCGATTATTTTTTGAATAATGTCTTTTCGCATAAATCCACCTTTAGTTTATTGGCATTGTAGTGAACTTGTGTAAATTCACTATTTTCTTAAGCAGCGCTGTCAAAGCCTCTCTCTCTGTTTTGGTAAGAATAGAAAAAAATTCCTCGTCGTTTTGGTCAGCAAGAATTGCTAAATCTGGGACTAGCATTATGCCGATATTAGTGAGCTCAATATCTTGAAATCGCCGGTCTCCAATTGACTCTTTACGGGTAACTAGCTTTTTCTTTAGTAAACGACTGATAAGTTTTGAAACTGCACCACGGGTAAGACCGGACAGCTCTGCAATTCGACTTACAGAAGTCGTATCATTGACGCCGTACATCTCTCTCAAAATCACCCACTCAGCAACTGTCACCCCACTTGATTCAAGTTTATCTGCAAAAGCATGAGAGACATTGTTTGACACAAGTCTCATCCAAAATCCAATGTGTGATGTCAGTCGACTGACTTCAATTTTTGCGTTCTCTTTAGAAACCATCGAAAAAACCCCCGTTTTCTTTCCTTGTATATTACATTACTTGGAAATAGTTGTCAAGGAAATCAATTTTTCGAATATTTCTCCATCGATTGTAGCCTTAACAATCATCCCTTTAAATAAGAAAGTCATCC
Source organism: Parachlamydiaceae bacterium (assembly GCA_013698165.1). Lineage (GTDB taxonomy): Bacteria > Chlamydiota > Chlamydiia > Chlamydiales > Parachlamydiaceae > JACCVN01. The sequence continues at coordinate 4,726 of JACCVN010000035.1, forward strand.
GTAGAAGTTTGGGTAAGAGATTAACGGGAGAGAGAGATAGCTTATTTTACGGTGCAGCCTTAGTTTCTTAATTTCATTGAATTAATCCAATTGGTGGCTGGTGACACGAACGTTGGGTCTACCCCAATTGCAAGTTAATCAGCCTCTTGATGTAGTTGTCAAGACATCGATAGAGGCTGGATATTGTAGCGACAGCTCATTTCAGATTAAGAAATGAAGGTCAAAAGAAAGTGCATGTTGTGAAATATACGAATAATAATTATTGGGCCGCCAAGCATCTCTAAAATAGCATGGTTATATCGATTTAAATTAATTATTTTTAAAATATTCTTATCAAACTTCGTTTCAGTGATACGTATTTTAAGTTTGATGTTGCTCACGTCGCAGTAATCGCGATATGGTTGATGGATGAACGTCAAATAGCCTTGCAACATCGGCAGCAGTTTTCTTTCCGCTAATGATCAATTGGATAATTTCTTGTTGTTGATGTTCTTTGAGTTTATGACGACGTCCACCAATGCGCCCTTCTTTACGGGCGGCATTCAGACCATTACATGTACGTTCACGAAGCATGGCTCGCTCAAATTCAGCAAACGACCCTACAATTTGCATCATCATGCGACCTGCTGGAGAAGTAGTGTCAATTGCTTCTGTCAAACTTTTGAACCCAGCACCAAAATGTTGAATTTTTTCCATTAATGAGAGTAGATCCTTCAGAGAACGCGACAGGCGATCAAGTTTCCATACTACCACTACATCACCCTTGCGCAATTGCCCTAGCAGACGGTGAAGTTCAGGCCTTTCCCATCTACCTCCTGATACCTTCTCCTGAAAAATAATTTCACAACCAGCTGATTTTAACGCAGAAATTTGAGCTGCCGTATCTTGATCTTGTGTCGAAACTCGAGCATAACCTATTAACATAATTGCACAAACCTATTGCTAATCAATTTGATTATGCAATATATTTGTGCAACACTCAAGCTCTTTGTGAGCGGCAATCCAGATTTGTTGCACAAACGTTCGTTTGTGCAACAGCGCAACATGTTTTTTTATCATGCCTGTATATTTTCTTACACCAGAGCAGCGCGCTAGCTATGGCCGTTACATTACTGAACCTAACGCAGAAGACCTAGCGCGGTATTTTTATCTGGATGATTCCGATTACCAAAGAATCATGAGTAAACGTGGTGAACATAATTGTCTTGGGTTTGCTGTGCAATTGACTTCCTTGCGTTATTTAGGCCGATTTCTCGATGATTGTGCCGAAGCTCCATTTAATGTTGTGAATGTTCTGGCTCGTCGACTTGGAATTTCGGATGTAAGTTGCTTATCATTGTATAATGATCAAAGGCAAAGACATCGCCATATCGAAGAAATTTGCCAGCTTTATGGTTATCGGGAATTTTCTGAGCCTCTTATAGGATTCCGATTCACGCGTTGGGTCTACACACATTGTTGGACAGGCACAGATCGACCCTCAGTGTTATTTGACCGGGCGACTACATGGTTATTAGCCCATAAGGTATTACTGCCAGGTGCAAGCGTACTCGAACGGTTCATTGCTAGATTGCGTGATAGGGTAGAGGAACGACTTTGGAAGTGCCTGTGTAAGCAATTCACAGAGGAACAACAAATCAAACTGGAAGGATTGCTTTTAGTGCCGGAAGGTAGTCGACGTTCTTGGTTTGATCAACTTCGGGCCAGTCCTACTCGGAATAGCGGTCCTGCATTGGTTCATGCTCTAGATCGATTGGAAAAGGTAAGAGATTATGGTATTGGGCTTCCTCTTGTAAGTTCTGCACCACAAAGTAGAATAGCTGCACTTGCACGGTTTGCATCACGGGCGAAAGTAACGGCGATTGGCCGTCTTCCCAAGTTTCGGCGTTTAGCAACTTTGGCAGCTTTCATGCAAACTTTAGAAGCTTCAGCTCTAGATGATGCATTGGATATTCTAAATAACCTGCTTAATGAAATTTTTGGAAAGGCTTTTAAGGCTGGACAAAAAGCCCGTTTACGCAGCATTCGCGATCTAGATTCAGCCGCGATGACATTAGCCGATGCTTGCAAAATGCTAATGAATACTTCGTTGTCAGATACTGAAGTGCGCTCTGTTATTTTTTCAAAATTTACTCCAGAGAAGCTTACCAAGACAATAGAAAATGCATATGCCTTAATAAGGCCCCCAGATGATGTGTTTTATTCAGAGTTAGAAACAAGTTTTAGGCGTATACGATTATTCCTCCCGATGTTTCTTAAGCACATTCATTTTTCAGCTTCACCTGCTGGAAAACCAATTGTTGAGGCATTAAACTATTTGAGCCTAAATCATCATAAACGCCAATTTGACGGAACTGTACCGCTGGATGTCGTGAATAAGATTTGGCGTCAATACGTGTTTCCAGGGGCTGACAAGAAGATTGTTGATCCACGAGCCTATACGTTTTGCGCACTGGATCAGCTGCGCACGGCTTTGAAGCGTCGCGATGTATTCGTTCATCCAAGCTGGCGTTATGCAGATCCACGCAGTGGATTACTCTCAGGATCTGAATGGGAATCAGCCAAACAAATGATTTCTTGTACTCTTGGATATTCCTCAGACCCTAAGCCGGTTTTAGATCAACTAGCTAACGAACTTGATCAAACCTATCGGATCGTGGCAGCCAGGTTGCCGACTAATTCAGCATTGCGGTTTGAGGGAGATCGAGGAAAGGAAGAATTGATACTGAGTCCTCTTGAGAAGAATGAAGAGCCTGAATCCTTGATTGTCTTACGGAAATCGATAGCAGATCGGATGCCACAGGTGGATTTAACTGAAATCCTCCTTGAAATCACTGCGCGTACCGGATTGACAGATGCTTTCACTCATGTAAGTGAACAGACGTCTCGTGCCATCGATTTGGACATTAGCTTGTGTGCTGTAATGCTTGCTGAAGCCTGTAATACTGGCATTGAACCGTTGGTTTGTGCCGATGTTCTAGCCCTGCGGCGTGATCGTCTTGCATGGGTCGGTCAGAACTATCTGCGCGACGATACTCTCATTGAAGCTAATGCCAAGCTTGTGGCCGTTCAAAACAGCTTGAAATTAGCTCGTATGTGGGGTGGAGGCGAAGTGGCTTCCGCAGATGGCTTACGTTTCGTTGTTCCTGTTAAAACAATTCACGCAGGGGCAAACCCGAAGTATTTCGGTGTAGGTAAAGGAGTGACTTATTACAATTTGGTGTCTGACCAATTTACGGGATTGCACGCTATTACAGTGCCGGGGACGCTTCGCGACAGTCTTGTCTTATTATCGGTACTGCTTGAGCAGGAAACAGAATTGCAACCAACCCAAATCATGACAGATACGGGCGCATATTCAGATGTAGTCTTTGGCCTATTTAGATTACTCGGGTATCGCTTCAGCCCGAGATTGGCCGATATGGGAGGTACTCGTTTCTGGCGCATTGATTCCAATGCTGATTATGGCGCCTTAAATAGCATTGCACGCCAAAAAATCAATGTTGAGTTAATTGCCAAGCATTGGGATGATTTACTCCGTTTAGCTGGCTCGTTAAAGCTAGGTCGTATCTCACCAACAAGCATCATGCGTGCTCTACACGTGGGTGATCGACCAACGCGATTGGCTCAAGCCCTGGCAGAATTCGGCCGTATAGACAAGACACTTCATACCCTGAATTACATTAACGACGAAGATAAACGAAGATCCATATTGGTTCAATTAAACCGTGGAGAAAGCCGCCATAGTTTAGCAAGGAATGTGTTCCACGGTAGGCGCGGCGAATTGCGCCAGCGCTACCGCGAGGGGCAAGAAGATCAACTTGGGACTCTTGGACTTGTTGTTAACGTGATTATCCTTTGGAACACTATCTACATGGAAGCAATATTGAACCAACTAAAACAAGAAGGACGTAAAGTTTTGGATGATGATGTAGCTCGCCTTTCTCCTCTGATTCATGATCACATCAATATGCTTGGAAGATATTCATTCGCTGTTTCTGAATTCATAGCCAGGGGAGAGCTAAGGCCATTACGAAATCCAAATCAAGAAGCTTAAGTGCATTTACTGTTCCACTGCACCTCATACCCCATTAACTGAAAGCGATTTTCTGCTTTAAGCGGCCTAAAGAATATTATTTCTAAATTTTTTTCCCCTGCCATAAGATTTTCCTTATTCATCTATGGCATTATATTTTTTAAAATCAGAATCTAAAAATTCTACTTCTTTAAATTTTGACTCAAGTTTATTGATTAGTTTTTCATCCTTTGAAAAAACTTCCCAAAAACAACTGTCGAACTTTTCAATAACAATATCGCATAATTGATACATTTCTTGATCATCTTTATAGCGAAGTAACAAATTTTTATTTCTAGATGCTATAATAATTATATCCATTAAATCCCAGAATTTTAAAGATAAATCATTTATCTCTTTCCACGTGATAAAAAAACCTTTTTCAGATTTAATAATTTGTTCTTCAAATTCAGGAATAGATTTTCCTTTTCCTAAATCACCAGTTGTATGTAAATATAAAATTGACCATTCAAATTGATCTCCAATTTTAATTTCTTCTAAAATATTGGAGAGATTAATTTTGACAATTCTATTTTCTTTGTCTAAAATGCGTATTCCCTTTGTTTCCATTAATATTTCCATCCTGTAAGGGGTTCTGGATCCCCCAGGACATTTGTACCTCCTGAAGGATTATTCTTATAAGGGTGCTGATGAGGGTTTGAATGATTTTGTGGTCGTCCATGGTCAGTTTCTCTCAAAATTAAGAAAGATTTGTTCTTCGGAATTTGGATTTTCTACGATTCCTTTTTCTCATATTTTTTTTGATAGAAAGTTAAACCATAATCGCCAACTTCTCTATCTTCCATATAGAGAACAACAAAATCAAGCTGTGGAAAAATTTTCTTTAACTTCGCTTACCATATTTCAACCAATTTTTTAGAAAATGCTGAAGCTTTCTCTTCCCTATCCTCATCATTTTTGAAGTAGCCATCAATGCAGAGAAAATTTATCCAGTATTCAATATTATCAAGCTGTGGATCTAGAGTTTTAAAGTATGTTTCGGTAAACTTTTCTTTAAGAAAAACATAATCTTTATAAGGTATAAAACTTGGCCAATAAAGCTCCACCAAGGCAAAATAAATGTCAGATTAATCTTGCTTACTTCTATCTCGTGATATATATAGTCATATAAATTAAAGAAAATGCCTTTATTGGCGTCTTTATACTTCTCTATATTTTTAAACTGAGGATTTTTTAACATAATTTTTATCTTTTTGAAAATTTTATCCATTTTTTAATTTTCATACCTTTCTTCCTTTAGAGCCATTTTTTAATGCTTTAATAAATTTTTAAATCATTTTGATTAAACTTTCTTTATTTTGGAATTTCATCCGGCCTAGGCTTTTATAAGTAGAGACTGTTTTTCCAAAGTCATCTTGTGTCGTGCGTTCCTTTAACAAATGAGCATGATATTTTTGAGTTTCATGCCATTGAGAGGATTTAATTCCGGTTACTCGATGTAGACGGTCATAGTCGAATTGAAGTTCGCCGGCTTGTCCAGGTAACGTCATATACGTCGGATTTGTAGAAGGGCCATACGAAGTGTATTTATGGCTATAAGAGAGAGCGCCCAATCGATTAATGGAGCGTAAAGTTTCCCCTTCATAAACATATTCAATATTAGTCTCATCAGGTAAAATGACATTCTCAATATGACCTAGAACATCATATTTATAGGTTAGTTTATGGTCAAATGGAAGCGTCTCATTGGAGAGTTGATTGTGCCTATCATACTCTGAACTAATTGAGGTTCCGCTAATTTCATCTTTCGCAAATAGCAAATTGTCATTTTTGTCATATTCATAGGTGTAAAATATCTTTTTATCCGATGATTCTAAAGAGATTTTTCTCCCTAATGCATCGTACTTATATTTGAGGGATATCCCATCATGTTTAATAAGAGCTGTAAGTCTACCTGCTGAGTCATATCTATACTGCGTAATTTTTTGATCTGGAGTTTTGAAGGCCTCAATCGTCTCTTTGAGCTGATCTAAGGAATCGTAACGCCAGATCGTTTCAACGGGCTTGCCGTCAGTTTTAATTCTTCTTAAGACTTTATTGCCATTTAGATCATATTCATAAGCTGTTTGTTCGTTTAACTTACCCATAGGATCATAGCGCTGTTCAAGCAGAATATCGGAAAAGGTGTTATAGGTGATGACCTTTTTTACTCCCAAAGAATCTGTAATTTCATTTTTGCTTGCTCCATCTGCGTCATAGACCGTATGTGTAGATTCCCCAAGTGCATTTTTCAGACAAGTGACTCGGTCGAATGAATCATGCTTTATCTTGGTGGTAGCTTTTCCGGCCTGATTCCACTCGATTATTTCGATTTTATTGCCTTTTCCATCTGTTGTAGTAGCTGCATGTCCAAGGGCCTTTCGAGTAAAGTTGATGGATGGTCGTAAATGATTCTTGTTAGGTGAAGGATGGGTTGTTTTAACAAGACAACAATGCGCATAGTATTTATGAGGTGTTGTTTTTCAATGAACAACTGTAGAGTAGACGCATTTCTCATGACATCATAGCTATAGATTTTTCTTTCAAAATTTTATAAATCGTCATTTTTTCATAATCTTCAACACCTCTTCCCAAAGCTGAAAGATCATTGTGTAAGGATACATATTTTTCAGCTAGATCTCTACTGGGAAAAAGAAAATTCTCATTTAATTCATCTTTAAAAGCGATCAATTCTAAAAGATTTCCAAATAAAATTTCATTAAAAATTGAAGAAAAAATTGTTTTTTCTTCATCGCAAACTCCCACATCAAAACCGAGAAATACAGCCTGCGAATCAACACATAGAGACATATCCTCTAGCCCTGAAACTACATGAATTAATAAGTATTCTTGCGGTCTACCTATTCGGAGACGATTAATCAATTCTTTTGGTTTTTTATAATTTTCATCCCATAACGAATAAAATATTAATTCCCCCTCGAACCCCTGATACTGGTGTATGATATCTACCACAGGCATATCAGGAAATTTATTAATTTTTATTAGGTTAGACCAAAAAAAACAAGAATCATTGTATTTTTTTATTAAAATAATGGCATGCATCTTCACCTCTATTAATTATGCACAGGATATTTTTTTTATTTTAGAAAATCAGTTTTTAACATTTCAATTTGCTTAAATTTGTTTGCCAATCTTTCAAGAAATTCGACATCAAAAGAAAAAACTTCCCAGAAACAACTGTCGAACATAATGATAACGAAATCACAGGTTTCAAACATAACTTGGTCATCTTCATATCGTTGAATCACGCCTGAGTTTTTACACCCTATAATCACGATATCTTCTACTTCCCTCAAACTCATGGATAAAATATTGAGATCACTCCACTTTATAAGTAAACCTCTTTCCGAATTATTAATTTCTTTTTTAAATATTAGTGTTGATTTCCCAGATTCTTCTTTAATATTTCCATTAAAAAAAAGAATTGACCAGAAAAACGAGTCACCATTTGAAATATTTTTTAAAATATCTCCAAGCTCAACTGATACAATCCTATTTTTTTGGTCTAGTATTCTTATTCCTTTATTTTCCATTAATATCTCCATTCAGGTACTGGTTCCGCCTTCTGCATAGTCCGTGTTCCACCCGAAGGGTTTTTTTCTCGCCTATGTTGATGCGGGTTTGTGTGTCCCTTAGGTCTCCCATGATCAGTGTGAAATGAATATCTCGTACTGGCGCACCATTTTCATCAAATTCTCGTGCTTTCCTGTATTTCCCTTTTCTTCCAGTTTCTGTGCCCAACTGTGTGTGCGCAGCATCTGTATCAGGAATAAGTACACCAGGTTTAGTTTGAGGGAGCGGTCTATCAGGAGCATAACCTTCTTTAACCCCCCCATTTTCTCCAGTGATCTTTTCACTTTCACTATTTGCCTGAGCTTCTGCAATATTAGCTCCTTGATTCACTGCAACAGCAATAACTGCTAAGGCGAAGACAGCCTTAGTAGCAGCCTCGATAGTAATTGCAGCAACTACAACCTCCGCAGCGCCCCATGTAATAGAGACTAATTCAAATAACAAATCAAAAGCAGCAAAACGCCCATCAGGATCACTATAAAGCATCGGATTATTATGCACATAAGCATAATAATTGGGCCCATCGCCATCTCCGATAGGGTCTGGGGCTAGCCAACAAAGTGTCTTAGGATCATAGTAGCGTTTCCAAAAATACACAAACCCGGTTTCAGCGTCCATTCGTTTTCCTGAATAGCGCCAAGGACTGAGCATCTCTCTGAACAAATAAGATAGATTTGAGATTGACTAACAAAAGCCAAATTTAAGTTCACCTGCTTGCCCAAGCAATGTCATATGCGTTGGATTTGTAGAAGGGTCACACGAAATATATGCGTGAATATAAAAAGAGCTTCCAGTCGATTAATGGAGCAAATCAGGAAGAGATGTCATTTATTCTTCAAAATGTAATTTCTAGGGTTTTTTTTTCTCATATTTTTTTTGATAGAAAGTTAAACCATAATCGCCAACTTCTCTATCCTCCAAATAAAGAACAACAAAATCAAGCTGAGGAAAATCTTTTTTTAGTTTTAATTGCCATATCTCAACTAATTTTCGGGATAATGCCGAAGCTTTTTCATCCCAATCTTCATCATTTTCGAAATAGCCATCTATAGAGAGTAAATTTATCCAAAGTTCAATATTGCTATCTTGTGATTCAAGGGTATTGAAATATTCTTCCGTAAACTCTTCTTTAAGAAAAACATAACCCTTGTAAGAAATGAAGCTAGGCCAGTAAAACTCTAATAAGGCAAAATAAATATCCGTATTAATCTTATTTAATTCCATCTCGTTATGTATATATTCGAATAGGATAAATGCAGCACCTTTATTGGAGTTTCTATATTTTTCTATGTTTCTTAGTCGAGGATTTTTTAACATTTTTTTGATCCTTTGAAAATTTTATCCGGTTGTTGCGTAAATACGTTTGGGTTTTCAGCTTTTTTTAGCAGCAATTCTGGTAGAATTTAACCGGCTTGCGAATTATTTTAGAAGACCCCCTCATAAAGATTTGAGTTTTCATTATTTCAAAAACTATGACAGTCATTTCGATGGGACCTCTCTTCGAGACAGCTCATTTCGACAGATACAAAAATTTGTGCTTTCAAGAAATTCTAGGCTGCGCCCATCGTTATCTCCAATAGGGTTTGGGGTTAGCCAACAAATCGTTCTAGCATAGTAGTCGCCTTTCCAAAAATATACAAAGCCGGTTTTCAGTGTCCATTCCTGAATATTGCCAAGGGCTGAGCACATCTCCCTGAACAAGTAAGATTGATTTGAGATTGACTAACAAAAGTATTAGAAGATCACTGAGATTGAAAGAAGTTTAATTTTTCTAAATTTTCACTTTTCTATCTCCAATTTACTATATTTCTGAAGTACGTTAGCCCTTCAGAAGCATAGCAAATGGTGTCTGAAAATAGATGGATGCTATAATTAAGGCTGAATAAAAACTAAAAAATATTGTGGTGATATTTTTTTTGATAAAATGTTAAACCATAATCACCAAGGTCTTCATCTTCAAAATAATAAATGATGAACTCAAGTAAAGGAAACTCTTTTTTGAGCTTGGCCTCCCACATATCAATTAAGACTTTTGTGAATGCTTCTGCCTTTTTGTCTCCATCTTCATCATTTTCAAAATAAGGATCAATAGTAACTAAATTTATCCAAAATTCCGCATTTTTATTTTGTTCTTCAATTTTTACTATCCGCTCTTCCTTATAATTCTCTTTTAAAAATACATAATCACCTTTCAACGTAAAGTTTGGCCAATATAACTCTAATAGAGCAAAATACATGTCAGTATTAACTTTATTTATTCCAAATATATGATAAATATAATCATATAGGGTAAATGTGTAATTTTTATTTAAATCTCTCCACCTCTGTATATCTCGTAATTCAAGTTTTTTTTCATATAGTTCTCACCTTTGACTAGGGATTTCATGTGTTTCTGGCCCCCTTATATGAGGCTTTCCAGGTTTGAAATTACCATCTCTAATAGGATTCAAGTATGTTTCTTTAATATTTGGCCTAGGCTCTTTTCCATGACTTTTTCCAGAGCCTCTGTACTGCTTATAAGCCCCATCACCATTATAAGTTGTGTATTGACCCTCTCTACCTGGTCTTTCAATAATAGTATGAGGATTGCCCTCAGCTTGGCAGCATCCTCTGCAATATTAGCCCCTTGATTCACTGCAACAGCAACAACTGCTGCGGCCATCACAGCTTTGGTAGCAGCCTCTATAGTAATCGCAGCAACTGCAACTTCGGTAGCACCCCATGTAATGGAGACTAATTCAAATAACAAAAAAAAGCAGCAAAATGCCCATCAGGATCACTATAAAGCATCGGATTATTATGCACATAGGCATAATAATTTGGCCCATCGCCATCGCCAATAGGATCTGGAGTTAGCCAACAAAGCGTCTTAGGGTCGTAGTAGCGTTTCCAAAAATACACAAAACCGGTTTCAGCGTCCATTCGTTTTCCTGAATAGCTCCAAGGGACTGAGCAGATCTCCTTGAAGCTGTTCTTCTCCAAAAGCACTATAACGATATGTGGAAACGCAATTTCCTTCACTGTCTAATAACGCTCTGACATGTCCTAATGCATCATTGATAGGAGCATAGGGTGAATTAGTAACGAACAAAGAAATACTGGCAGTTTTGAAGTTAGGTAAATTTCGAATAGGAATAAGGATAAGTTAAAATCGCCCAAAAGATTCTATAAGAATAAATTTATTTCAGGCTCCCAAAAAAAGTATCCGTCGCCATCATATGCGCCAAGAATTAATAATTGGGTGTTTTTTGCAAAATTTCTTATGTCTTCTAAAGTGACTTGTTGCCCTGGTGTATTTAGATAATCTACTTTTGTTAAAATAAACAAATGATGCCAAAGAGCATCACTTTCTGACATTCCTTGTAGAATCACTTCTGAGGAAACATTTTTTTTATCGACAAAATAGTACATTTCATTTAAATATGAGCATCCAAATTGGTAAAAAAATTCTATATGGGAATCAGTCAGGTCTTGTTGAACGTCTTCAAAAATGCACGCATAATTATTTTTGTTACTGATCTCTGCACATATCAAGTTAGCTATTTCTACATCTTTTGGAATCCATGAGAGATACCGATCTCTTCCAATTATTTCTTTTGTTTCCTTATTAAATTCATACTGTTGTGGAATCATGCCACAAAAAAAATCATAAATATGTTTCAAGTCGTTTTCTATAGGAAGTAAGGTAAAGAATTGGCCATTCTCAAAATCTAATGAACTTATTAGTTCATTAGAAAGGGCATTACCTCCACTTAACTGATCCTTAGCGTATGCTATAGATTTGTGATAGTCTAAAATATGTTTTCTTAAACTTCTATTCATTACATCCTTATTAATTAAATATAAAAACTATGGTCATTCCGTAAAATTCCAGGGGGTTTTAATTAGAAATTTTTGATAAAAAATTTCCTCACTATTTCTGTCAAATAATTCTCATCCCACCCCGCTTTTTTACGCCTCGCTAAGAGACCTTTTCCAGATCCTAACGAATTTAATGCCAACCTTCTAAAGGTCGCTAGGTTCTCAGCTGCATTTCCTGTATTAGCAACGCAACCATCTTCCATGAAATTCACGTCTAACTGGCGATGCAAATTATTTTCTATTTTCCAATGCTTACGAATTGCATTTGCTATCCTTAAAGCTATTGCTGGCAGGCTGGATATATAATATCTCTTTTCAATGGATGGTGGTT
>JACCVN010000071.1 GCA_013698165.1 Parachlamydiaceae bacterium
GTTCTAATCTCATTGACTTGACGGTAAATTTTCCCTTCTGTAGTCATCTCAGCAATTTTATTTGCCAGATTTTGAGTCTCAATCTCGCCAAAAGTGATGATCTCTCCATCTACTAGTACAAGCTCAACTTCTTGCACATGGTCGACCATTTTTCCGTATCGCAATGAACGTGCTCCTGCAGCATTGTTAGCGAGCATTCCTCCAATGGTGGCTCGATTGCCAGTTGAGGTGTCTGGACCCAATCGATACCCTTGACCGGCAAGCGCATTATTTAAATCATCTTGGATGACACCTGGTTCACAAATGACAAATTCCTGATCGTAATTAATTTCGAGAATATTAGTAAAATGCCTTGAGAGATCAATTATCAGACCATGCCCAAGACATCCCCCAGTAATCCCTGTGGCTGCACCTCTGGGGACAACCGAAATAGAATGTTGTTTAGCGATCGCTAAAATTGTGAGTAGGTCATCGAGATTTATTGGAGAACAAATGCAAGTGGGCTCCACTTCAAAGATCGAAGCATCGACACTATAAGCCACTTTGGTGGCTTGATCAAAGTGTACTTCGCCGGCAACTTGTGTTTTAAGATCCTTTTCTAAATCCAGAACTGACATTAATTTCTACATTTGTTAGAACTGTGGGCCGGTTTGAAATTCATAAATGGCACCGGTATTTAGCATTTGAGTCAATGCATCCAAAGCATCGCAGGATTCGATATGCAGTTTTGGATCAAAAAGATCATTAAGATGCAACCTATCGCGATAATGCTTATTGATCCATTCCTTAAGTTTCTTGTAAAGCCTTTCGTTAAGCAGAAAATTAGGATTTACTGCAGCAAGTTCATCTTCACCAAGTACAACACGCAACCTTAGACATGCTGGCCCGCCGCCATTGCGCATACTTTCGCGAATATTGATGTAGTGAACTTGTAATATTGGATTTACCGGATCCTTAATCATATCTTCTAAAAACTTAAATACTGAAGGTGTGGTTTTACATTCCATAGGTGCAAATAAAGCCATGCTATTATCGGGAAGAGTAAGCAGTTGGGAGTTAAAAAGATAAGAGCTAATCGCATCAATTAGGGGAACTTGACTTTCCTTTACCTTGATAAAAACCATATTTGTCATGCAAATGTTTCTCACTTTAGAATGAATCTCTTCCAAAGCCGTCTCATTTTCAACAAAAGCAAATTCATGGAAGAAAAGAACATTTTGGTTTCCAACAGCAATCACATCATTATGAAAAACACCGGCATCCACTGCCCTTGGATTTTGTTGAACAAATATTGTCACATCCTTTGACAAGCCATTTAAGCGAGCAATAGCCTGAGAAGCCTCAAAGGTTTGACGCGCAGGATAGAGTTTGGGCAAATAGATATTAGGCTTTAAGGCATTCCTTCCATAAACAAATAGATGAACGCCTGAACCGGCATGGTTACTGGAGAATCGTGTATGATTGGCGGCACCTTCATCGCTAAAATTTTGATTGCACGGCAACGGTGAATGATGTGTGAAATGTCGAGGTTCACTGAAAATGATTTTCAGCAACTTGTCTGTCATAGGTGTTTCAATCTCCCGATGAAATTTAGTCACCAGATTTGCTACGGTAAAGTTTACATGACCATCTAAAGTGTCTGTGGATGGCACCACAGTCGCAGAATTTGCTGCCCACATGGCTGAAGCTGAACAAATGAGATAAAATATTTCAGGGTTAACTTGGTGGACTTTCTGCAGGATTTCTGCATCTGTACCCCGATAGCCTAACTTTTTTAAAATTTGTATATTCGGTCTCTCCTGGGGCAGGAAAAATCCTTGAGGAATCCCTAACTCGACAAAACTCCACATTTTCTCAAGGCCCTGTAGCGCGGCAGCACGTGGGTTGGATTCGGTCTGTTTGTTTTGAATAGAGGCGACATTGCCATAGGCCAATCCACTATAGTTATGTGTGGGGCCAACAATTCCATCAAAATTTACTTCGAAGCTACTATAAGTTGCCTCTGCATTATTGGGATTTTTCATCTTTTTTAAACCCAACTTTCTTTATTAAAGTGCAATCCCGGTGCTAGCTTGGCAGGTAATTTCCCAAGAGGTCTCTCTAAAGAGGCCACAGGATAGTTGCAGTAATCCACAGCAAAATATGCGCTTGGTCGATAGTTTCCACTTTTTCCAATTCCACCAAAAGGTGCATGACTACTAGCGCCTGTCAAAGGCATATTCCAATTAATGATGCCCGCTCTGATGTCTCTATAAAATTCGTTATATTGCTCGCGGCTATCACTTAGTAGGCCTGCTGACAAGCCATAAGAGGTGTTATTTGCCTCTCTGATGGCAGCCTTAAAATCATCAACTCTGATCATTTGAAGCAATGGTCCAAACAATTCCTCGTCAGTTTTTTCTGTCGCATTTGTAATATCGATAAGGCCCGGAGTTAAGAAAGCACCTCCAGTGTGCAATAGGCGCATAGGAATAATTTGCTGTGCTCCATTGTGCAGAAGCCAATCTTGCCGCTCCAGAAGGTGCTTTGCAGCTGCCGTACTAATAACCGGCCCCATAAATGGCTCTTCCTGGTCTTTGTAACTGCCCAATTTAATTCCTTGAACCATTGCCTTAAAGATCGTAAGAAAATTATCACCCACATTGCCTTTAGGAATGATCAACCTTCTGGCACATGAACAGCGCTGGCCGGAGGTGAGGTATGCGGATTGTATTGTCAGATAGGCAGCCGCGACAAAATCTGAAACATCGCCAATAACTAAAGGATTATTTCCACCCATTTCTAACGCCAGGATCTTTTCGGAATGCTGAGCGCAGTTTTCTGATAACCATTGCCCCGTTTTCCAGCTACCGGTAAAGAAGAGAGCATTGATCCCGGGATGTACAGCTAATAACTGGCCGGTATCGCGTGCACCTTGGAGAAGATTAATTGTGCCAGGTGGTAAACCAACTTCTGCCCAGATCTTAAAAATTGTTTCGGAAGCAAAAGGCGTCAGTTCACTCGATTTAAAAACAACCGTGTTTCCCGCTAAAAGTGCAGGAATGATATGTCCGTTTGGCAGATGACCCGGAAAATTAAAGGGCCCTAAAATTGCTACAGCGCCATGAGGCCGGAAGCGTGTTGATGACAATGCGTCATTAATCTCTTTAGAAGCTAAGGAGGCTCTCTGTTCTTGGGCTTCAATAGAGATTTCGACTTTATTGATCATGCTGGACACTTCTTCTAGCGATTCCCAAAGAGGTTTACCCATATCCATGGATATCGCTTCGGCAACCTTGCTCTTTTCATTTTTCAGTAATGACGCAAAAGACTGCACAAGTGTTGTTCTTTTAGAATAGGGGGTGTTGCTCCAGACCTCAAACGCTTTGCGTGCGCTCGCTACTGCGATATCGACATCTGCGGTAGAAGCTGCGTTGCCCTGCCAGATAAGTTCGCCATTTGCAGGATTGTGAGAAGTAAAACTTGGGCCTTTTGCAGCGACCCATTTTCCATTTATGTAGAGACTTTTATCTGAAAGCACAGTAAGCACCTCATGCATGTACACTCTTAAGATTAAATTATCACGAGCACAATCGGAAAATTTAACCTCAACAGTGCACTAGTGTATAGAAACATAATGGATGATATCGCCAACATTAATATTTAAAGAGCTTGCGACTGTATCATCGATGCAGACAAGATCTTTGGCATACTGGTCTAAATGTCCGTAACAAGCACGAAAATCAAAACTGCTATTGCTTAAGATCCAAGTCTCTGCGGTATTTTCAGGACTGGCAATTTTGCCAACGATTGCGGTTTGACGTTGTTTAACAGTTCTAACATTTGTAAGCTCTGTGCTAACTATCGGTCCGGCATCATAAAGGTCAAAATGTTCACAAGTAAATCCTTCACCTTCAAGCATTTTTAATGCAGGCAAACTATTGGGATGGGACTTTCCAATGACTTCTTGAGCTTCAGGGGGTAGCAGGCTTATATAGATAGGGGTATGGGGAATAAAATCGGGAATTGTTTTTTTATCACTCTCTTGCATTTTTAAAAACACTTCATAATCCATATTGAAAAAATGCCTTCCTACACTTTCCCAAAATGGAGATCTGTTGTTCTCTACAAAACCCCGGAGATTTGCAATGACTGTCTTGGTAAACAGATTTGGAAATCGCGCCATAAACATCAGCCGGCTGATAGACAGCAATCTTCCAAGGCTCCCTTTCCGAAATTCCGGCGCAACGAAAAGTGAGCAAAGCATTGAGGGGCCAGCATAGGGTTTGGTCCGCTTGAGCATTTTTAATTCATTAGGTTCTTGAGTCACAGGATCAATCACATGTTCAAATTGAACTTCATAGTAATCATCAGGTTCATCAATTCCGGTTTTGGCATAAATCGCACTGCAACCTCCAATACGCCCAGAGTTTTCAAGAACAAAAAAGAATTTCCGATTGATGCCAATAGACCCATCTTTAAAAGCCTCTATGGAGTCGATGATTTTTTTGTGGAGGAGTTTCGGATCATGGGGTAGTGATATGATGCCTAGGCCGCTCTTTGCCACAAGTTCTACAATCTTTTCTTCGTCTTCTAACCGTACGGGGCGAATGATGTTCATGATTATTGATCCTTAAAACCCTGTTGCTGATCTGTTAAAGTCTCTTCAATAATCTCACAAGCCCTATCAATATCTTCAATCATTAGAACTCCTAAGGGAGGCAAAAGACGGATGCGCATAGGATCGGAACCTGCAGTAAAGCAAATAAGACCAGCATCAAAAAGAGAGTTGGCCATTTTTGTAACCCAAGCGACTTCGCCACCATAGGGTGTAAAGGCGATCATTCCTCCTATACCAAAAGGCCCCTTAATTAAACTTGGATGTCTTTTGGCGATAGCTTCCAGCTTAGAAACAAAGTGATTATGAAATTTGGAAATTTTCCCTTCAGGGCCATAAAACCCCCCTTTTAATAAGGTTTCCAGGGTCATCGTAGCGGTGCGTATGGCTACAGTGCTAGAAGTAAAAGTCTGGCTAAGAAGCCCTGCTCGCGGAGTATATTCATCGCTAAACAAAGTTGCACACACCACAGACATTTTTCCGATAGTGCAGATATCAACATACTCACTCAAATTGAAATACTGATAGGCAAAAAGTTCCGGCAATCGCCCAAATGTTTGGACTTCGTCAACAATCACTGCAATATGATGTTCCTTCAGAACTTGCATTAAGCCAACAAAGAACTCTCTGGGAGCACAATTGAATCCACCTTCTCCCTGAACCAGCTCGAAGACCATGGCCCCATACTGCGCGGGATATCGAAGAAGATACTTTTTGAGTGCAAACAGAGCGTCTTCAGTTGATTTCTCAGGGTTTTTACTGTCAAAAAAAGGTACATAATCAACATGCATTGAAGAAGGTAGTCCTTCACGCATAATAGCCTTGTCGGTCAGTTGCGCTAAAGACATTGTTCGTCCTGCAAAGCAATGCTCAAAGGCTAAAATTCTGTAGGCAGGCGTTTTTTTCTGAAAGGCGATTTTCAATGCGTTTTCTACCGCCATCGCCCCTGATGTTGTCAGGAACGCGTGGGGGAGTTTCGATGCATCTCTAAGGATCTTTAATAGCTCTAAGGAATCCTCATTTTGCTGCAGGTGACCTTCCATGATGGTATTGCTAATTGCCCCATCAATACTCGCTGAGATTACTCCCGGATGGCTGTGCCCAAAAAAATGCACTCCAATGCCGGTGATAAAATCATATTTCACGCTGCCATCACAAAGTTCTACAAGTGCACCTCTGCCAAGACCGCTTCCAATATAAGGGTAGCGCAACTTTCCTCCGCGACAAGCTGCTAATTCGTTAAGAAGCTCTCCATAGCTTTGCTTAAGGTCTGAATCGGGCTCTTTAATACCTGTGATCTTACATGTTTCTTCTTCGACTGCTTCCAATAAAAGTTGTTTTGCTTTTTCAACTTTCGGATGCTTCCATAAACGGTTACCATAATTCTGAGAGCGATTTTCTTTTTCTTCGGTCATGTGGATCCTCTCTTATCGAATGCGCAGACAGTTTGATGGCTCAGTTGTATTGACCAGAAATTATCAAATGAAAAATTGATATGCAATTGATTATTAAAACTTAAGAGAATGTTAGGGGATAGATTTAAATGCAGTGAACGAGGCGCCACATACCTAGATAATTCTGAAGTGTGCACATACCCTAAGAATGAATTAAATTTGTAATAAATCTAGGTATTGGGGTAATGTGCAGAATTTAACCTTGTTGAAGGGGGAGTATGAAGCGCAGCCTAAATAAAAGGATCGTGGATCATTTAGCTAAAAATCATACTTGCTATATTTTAATCACCTGCAATTCTGCAGAGGCAGATGGAAATATGCAAGTTGAAATGACTTATGAAGGCGATCCCGCGCTCGCTGCTTGCCTTCTTCAAGGCGCACAAAACATGATAGACGAACAGGTAAGTGCTGCACTATTGTCATAAAATTAGTGCAGACCGCATTTTCTCTATCTCCCTTGTCCTCTTGAACTTTGCACTTCTAAGGCCTTTGGCTATAGTTGAGTCGCAACTCAAATCCAATAAAATTCAGAATTATTTGACACCAAACCATACTGATCCTTGAATTTTTTTATTTAATATCTGATGGTTTAATTTTGATGGTAAATAGTTGCATTGGGATTTATAGAATGGGCTAGAGGTCAGGTTTTTAAAAACTCTTTTTCCCTTTTCTGTAACTTCCAACCCTCGCCATCCACCAAAGACAAGCACGATTCCTTTCACCCATAAAGATTGAAGAAATACCGGTAACCAACGCACAAAAGAAAAGAGCACTTGCAGGGGCTGAGGTAATCTCAAATCAAAAATCGACGTTTTAAAGAAGTCGGGAATATTCTTTTCACCAAAAAGTTGTTCCATTAGATGTTGAATTTCTCGAGAACAATTATTAAAACCAAACGAAAATTCAAGATTCCCTTGCTCAGAACGCACAAATAGATCCTTCAACATATCCATTAATTTATCAATCTGTATTTTATCCACAAGCCTCTTAGCCCAGGCAGCATGCTGCCTAAAATTATAATAGATATTCTCATCAGGATAAAATATTTTGGCTTTCACTGTATTGGCGAGAAATTTTAATAACGCCCAAATTCCGTTAGGAAATACCTCTACCAGTTTGCCAAAGTTGTAAAGTTTATATGTCCCATCTCCTTGCGGGATAGCAACTTCTACGAAGCCATGCGCATCTGTAATGTCCAAAGTGGGGTTTTTCCTTGTGCTACGTACAATGACTACCCACTCATCACTTTTCAAATCATTGAGCCCTTCATAACGCCTTTGAAGCTCAGCTCGAGTTACAGGATTGACGGGATCCATAGTGGGGAGTTGTTCCCACCATCTCGGTGCTGTCAGATCAATAAATTCATGTTTTTCTGTTGCCGGATTCCAATAACCTTTGTGATTGTTCCAATTTTTTATACCGCCTTTACCAAAGAATTCTAGGTTTCCAACATCTAAATTTTTATTCCCAAAAATTGAAAAAATCTTGTCGATTGTAATTTTCCAATACTTATTTAATGTCACCACTTTAGAGAGATTGAGAATATTCTTATTCCTAATCTCAAGCTTATTAGAATCACTCATCACTTCTATGGGTAAGGTAAGGACCTTTTTACGATCGCTGCTCTTTTTGCTTGTTTTTTTGTTGATCCCCAGTATAGCACTGCCATGATAAGCAATACGGGAAGTCAAAAAATTTGAGTCCAGCTTTGTATGCCAAAAGTTCATAAATTCAATAAATGGTCTTTCACTACCGTTATCGCGAATACTCCATTTAAAATATGTCTCTTGCAACTTAGGAAATTTAAGAAGTATTTTAACAAAATCCGGATAGCGGCAGATTTCTTTGAAATGTGCTTCATCACGATCAATAAGACCCCGATCTTTCACTGGATAGTTTTTTTCTGCTGCTTTCCACTTTGCCGCACGCTCACGCAAGGTCTTATCCACCACCACTTGGCTGGGATCAAGAGGATTTAAACCTCCATTTTCAGCTTCAATCCGATATTTAAACGAACTTTTTGCAGCTTGTAAAGGAAGCAGGACACGCTCGCAATCTTTTATATTGGCTTCGATGATTGCTTTTTCAATCGCAGTGGCAGCTCCTATAACAGTTTCGAAATATTCTTTTTGTTCCTTTCTTTTTGAAGGAACTGCAGGAGGGCCAAAAAGTGCCCCTTTGCATTTATTGAGCATTCCTTCCTCAGGAGCAAATAAAACAGGGGAATGCTCCAAAGGATAAAGGTACTTTTGGCAAAAAGCAGAAGGTAGTTTTTCAAGTTTGTATGCAGACTTGACTCCGGCATTATATAGCAGTCTGTCGACTAAGCCATCCGCTTCATTCGTAACTTGCCATTGTCCATTTTTACCAACACTAAAACATCTTTTTCCCGAGTTTAAATCACCGGTAATTTTCTTAAGATCAGCAAGATTTTTTGCATAGGTGGGCATACTAGAAAGTTTTTCATTCATGGCCATAATATCTTATTTCCTTGAGATTATATTCGTTGTTTTATTTCTTTATGTGAAGCAATGGGATGACGGTCCAATTTTAGAAGGCTAAATAGAATTTTGCAACTCCATTTTTATACTTTTAATAATCAATTATAATATGGACAGCGAAAATGCCACACCGCCAAAACATTCCAACTGTTGAGGATTCACAAAACGTAGCCCGTCATTGCAATCATGCTTTTCACTCATTTTTTTAAAAAATCGATATCCTACTTTCTTTCGCTGGTACCGCAGCAACAAAACCATGTAT
>JACCVN010000104.1 GCA_013698165.1 Parachlamydiaceae bacterium
GGCGAAGACTTCGAAGACTCTTCCTTCGTTGGAACTTGATCTTTGATGATCACCGCCACCGGTGGCGGTAGCTGTTACAGAGGAGAGTTTTTTTTTGATGCTTCAAGTGCCTTTGAATCGATACTTGATAATGGTAAGCGGGATATTAACCCGCCTTCCCTGGTCATTTTTTAATGTGATACTGGTCTAACCTTTTACTTTTTCATGGAGGAAAAGAATGGACTTTAAAGTTAAGCAAAATTGGCAGCACTTTTTTAACCAGTACCTCAAGTCTGGGATGAGCAAGACCGAATTCTGTCGCTCTCAGAAGGTTGCACCTTCCAGATTTTTTTATTACGCCAATCTTCACCGAGAACCTGCCCCAGCACCTAATGATAAATCAGGCCCGTTCGTTCAACTGGCCGGTAAAAAAGATTTCACGATTAGGATCAATAACTCGGTTAGCCTAACTTTTGATTCAGTCCCGGACGCTTGCTGGATGGCGAACTTTGTTAAGTCCATGGGAGAGGCACATGCTAACACTTGATCAGTTCACCAAAATTTACCTCTATCGTCCCTATGCTGATTTTAGAAAAGGCATTGATGGCCTTTGTGGCATCATCCAGGAACAAATGAAGCTTGACCCGTTTGAAAAGTATCTATTTGTTTTCTGCAGTTCCAGCCGCTCAAAGCTCAAGATCGTTTACTGGGACGACAGTGGCTTCGTTCTCTGGTATAAGCGTCTGGAGAAAGAAAAGTTTCAGTGGCCTTCCCATTTGGAAGAAGATTGCCTTTATGTCGAGACTGAAAAAATCAAAAGCTTTCTCATTGGTCTAGATCCCTGGCAAAAACCGCACAATAAATTAAAATATTCTCAGACGTAGGGCCTTTTGGCCTTGGCCAATCGTGTGTCGTTTGGTAAATTATTTCTATGAGTGGGAATGAATTGCCAGACGACATTGAAGAATTAAAAAAGCGAGTAATAGAACTCCATTATAAAGTCATTGATCAGCAAGGCCAACTTGATGATAAGGCCAGCCAGATTACTCACCTGCAAGACATGGTGAACCTTCTTCAGCGTAAAAACTATGCCCCCCAGTCTGAAATTGTCAGTTCGGATCAACTTGGAATCTTCAACGAGGTTGAGGAAATTGCCGGCCTTCCGACTATAGATAATGAGGATGATCTTGAAGATGAAAAAGATCCAAAGAAGCCTAAAAAGAAAAAAAGAGCTCGTCTCCCTGAACATCTTCCCCGGAAAGAAATTATTATTGATCTCGATGAGAAAGATAAAGTCTGCATCCATGACGGTGCCCGACTTGAGAAGATCGGTGAAGAAATCTCTGAGAAGCTTGAAATCATTCCTGCTGAGGTTTTTGTCGAAAAGACGATCCGATATAAGTACGCATGTCCTTGCTGCGATGAGGGCATGAAGACAGCTCCAGTTCCAGTATCCCTTCTTCCAAAAACGATGGCCGCAGCAAGTCTTGTTGCCTATATCATCATTTCAAAATTTATGGACGGCCTTCCTCTTTACAGACAAGAAACAATCTTTGCACGTATTGGAGCAATCCTCACCCGGCAGTCAATGGCCAGGTGGTTGATTGAAGTCAGCCAAAAGCTAATGCCTCTTTATAATTTATTGCAAGACGAGCTTCTTGCCCGTGATTATTTGAACATGGACGAAACAACCGTTCAGGTTTTAAAAGAAGACGGCAAGAAGGCTACCTCCAAGAGTTACATGTGGGTCAGGTATGCAGCGGGAACGAATCCCATTGTGCTTTATGATTATTCGCCATCAAGGGCCGGTCTGGTTCCGATAGAACTGCTTGAAGGCTTTAAGGGTTACCTACAAGTTGATGGGTATGATGGTTATTCTCAAGTATGTAAGAAGAATAATTTAATTCGGCTTGGATGCATGGATCACGCTCGCCGAAAGTTTAAAGAAGCCTTTAGTACATCTGGCGGAAAAGATATTGGGAAGAGGGGCCTAGTATTTTTTAAAGCACTCTACAAGATTGAAGAAAAAATTGAAAAAATGACATCCGCAGAAAAAAAGAAAGTCAGGCAAGAGCAGTCCAAGCCGATCCTGGAAGAGATGAAAAAATGGGTTGATGATAAAAGGTCTAAGGTAACTCCGAAGTCAGTAGGTGGTAAGGCAGTTAATTATTTTTATAATGAATATCCTTATCTCATTGGGTACCTAGAGGATGGAAGGCTGAACATAAGCAACTGCGGGGTTGAAAACAAAATTCGTCCCTTCGCTATCGGCCGAAAGAACTGGCTCTTCAGCACAAGCGTTGAAGGGGCCCAGGCGAGTGCGATGTTTTACAGCTTAATTGAAACAGCAAAGGCCAATGACTTGGAGCCCTTTGACT
>JACCVN010000116.1 GCA_013698165.1 Parachlamydiaceae bacterium
GGGGCAGCTTTAGAAGGAAAGGGCTTATGCGCTTCTTTCAATGCTGCTAAGGCTGAACCCATATGTCTAGCATCGTTAACAATCTCTTTGTCAGTCGATGTAAAGCCCAAATTGAACACAGTGCCTAACATGACTCCAAGACCTAATACTCCGCCTGCAATCATTAATCCTTGTGCAGCAACAATGGCACCGATTGTCAAAAATACCCCTGAAACTGCCGCTGAAACGAGTAAAGATAATTTAATATCCGCCTGTTGTTTGATTTGCTTAAAAATGCCCTGTTCCCCATCGACAACTTTTTTGATGGCAACAAGATCAGGCTGTTCAGGATCTTTAAGGACTTCAGCGTCAATCTTAGTTTTTAATGAATTAATTTTGGACAATTCATCAACAATACGGCTTCTTTCATTAAGAAAACCACCAAGTAGATAGACTGCCGCACCGGCGACTACAGCGCCAATAAGACCAATTAAAAGTCTTTGGCCAGTGTCATCTTTTTCTCTTCTGCCATAGGCCGGGGCGTAATTGTATGAGTTAAAATTGAAAAGACTGAAACGTGGACCATAGCAACAAGGGTATCCAAGAGAATAACAAACTATTGCAGTTCTAGGACGTTGAGCCTTTACTCTTACTTCTGCAGTCACATCAACAGGAGGATTAAGAACATTGTCAACAAAATTCTCTGCATCTGTTAAGTGCTCACAAATCTCATCATTGAAAGTTTGAAAACCAGGAAAGTCTAGCTTAGGATCACGGTAAATTGGAGAAAAATTCATTTTAAAAGCCTCTTTAAATTGTTAACTCTATTTTTGTATATTATCTTAACGTTGTTGTACAGATCGTCCCCGCCTTAAGGCTTTTAAGAGGGCGCTAGATGCAATTTTTTGATCCATAGCGGTTTATAATTCATGGCTAGCTGCCGAACCTGTTGATGATCGACCACCTTTATATTACCACAGAGCCCACAGAGAACACAGGGAGGGAAGGGCAAAAGACGATACGGGCAAATGCAATTTTAACCTTAATTAAGCCATTTATGCTGGCTTACAGTTACTCGCCCGTTGTTGTTAATATCTCTCTCTGTTTTTTCTGTGGGCTCTGTGGTCGTATAACAGGTGGTGGCACTTCAACCCATGGATCAAAATATTACATCTAGCACCCCCTTAAAAGCCTTAAAGTCGAGGGGGGCGAGGCGCACCAATCTTGATTCTGACGTGATTGTATAGTCGGATCATTTGCAATAGATTAACACAACATTAAGATTAAATAAATTTTAGCTATTTTTCATTGAAATAGCCTATGTCTTTTTTTGGGAAAGCTGTACATGTAAATGTTCCTAAAGACCCTTACCGAAAGTCGCATATCCAGGAATGGCATAGTTTGCTGTACCTGCAGAAGTTGGACTTGGATAATTTCCTGACATGGTTGAAAATTCATTGGTCGCCAGTGAGTTTATATTGCGCGCCTCAAAGTGCACCAGAGATTTACTTTGAGTGGAATTTTCAGGCACGGGCAGATGAACTGTTGAAGTTGCCAAAGGGCTATTCGCATTATCAGTTGCAGTAGATTCATGCGCCTGACCAGTTGCGCAACATTTTGTAGAATTAGTATTTAGGACATTATCTGTAGCTCTTCTCTTTTGTTCAGATGTTCTCACGGGCTTACAGCTGGATATCATATTTTTTTCATTTTTCAAAGTTTCTAAAACAGCCAACATTGTTTTAGCGTTTACTGCCATTTCTTTTTCGCCATACTTGTAGCTGACATTAAATATGGACCCTAACACAGTCCCAAAGCATAAAATTATTCCCAATGCCACAATTGTTTGAGAAAGCACTAAAGCGCCAATGAGAGTAAATATTCCAGCAACTGCAGCACTCACTCTAGAAGCAAGTTTGATTTGGATCTTCTCTTCCATTTTCTTAAAAATGATATATTCACAATCTACGATTTTTTTAATCGCCTTCAAATGGGGATGGTGAGGGTGATTTTTAGATTCAGATTCGATGATTTTTCTAAATCTTGCGAGATATTTAAGTGTGCTCTCAATACACATTTTTGCATTGACAACTTGATCGATAAAATATCTCGACACACTTCCAGCAATTGCTGTGATAGTATCAAATAACATGCGCATCGGGGCATCTGCATCTGTGCGACGATCCTCTAAAGCTTTGACTGAACTAAAACTATTTCCAAAGCTATAAGCAGAAGAGCCTGCAACATAATACCCAACGGCAACCCTAGGCACATTAAGGGCTCTGATGGCAGCAGCATTTGTCATTGGATTAACAATATTTGCAGCAATATTTTGAGTTTCAGTCAGAAAACCACTGATCCTATCATTAAACAAAGAGTAATTAGTATATTCATTTTGAGGTGAGGATGTGTAAATGTTAGGTAAACTCATATATTTTCCTTATCTTATGAGAACAGCCGCGGGATTTTCCAAATATCGTTTTAAAGTTTGCATAA
>JACCVN010000169.1 GCA_013698165.1 Parachlamydiaceae bacterium
GCGTAAAAGTCATGACTAACACACTTGTCACAGACATCAAAGAAAATGGGATCTATATCGGCGAAGAATTCATTCCTACTGCCACAGTGATCTGGGCAGCAGGAAATCAAGCTTCGCCATTGCTAAAGACTTTGGACAGCCCCTTGGATAAACAAGGCAGAGCTATTGTAGACAAAGATCTGACAATCTCCGGATTTCCTGAAATTTTTGTCATTGGAGATGCTGCCCATGTGGTCGACAGCAAAGGGGCTCTATTGCCTGGGATTGCTCCCGTGGCCATTCAACAGGGCAGATATGTCGCCAAAGTCATTTTGAAAAATTCTGAGCCCGCTAAGAGAGATCCTTTTGCTTATTTTGATAAAGGCATGATGGCCACCATTGGCCGCGCAAAAGCGGTGGCCGCAATGGGCAAGATTCAGATCTCAGGATTTTTGGCTTGGCTAGCCTGGGGTGCCATTCACATCTTTTATTTGATCGGCTTTCAAAATCGATCCTTTGTTCTCTTACATTGGCTTTATCTTTACCTAATAGGCTCGAGGCCTGTAAGACTGATCACCAGGTACATAGATCGACATCCAGATCAGAAAAAGTAACTAATGTCGGCTGCTCCGTCTCGCAGCAGGAGTCATAGAAGCGTACATACCTGTCTTTGCTCATCTTGACTCCTGCTGCGAGACGCAGCAGCCTACAATTTAGAAACAGCTAGTTGAAATTAATTAATTTTGGATGGTATAGATCCGCATTAAGTCAACGATAGGTGCAACATCTTCATGGAGTTCTGCCGGGTCATTTGAGGGAAGAACTTTACCGGGCATCTTAGCTTTTCGATAAATGAAAAAGTTATCGATCCAAGCGGCTTCTAAATAAGTGTTCATGTGTGAAGGATGATCAATGGCTACATAGTGGTATGGCTTCGTTCCTAATTCCGCCTTTTCAGAGGCCTTTTTAAGAGCTGCTTGAATGACGCTTGGTGCCGCATTCGTATCACCCATCAATATTGTTGTCTCTTCAGACTGATATTGATTGATTGCTTCTTCAGCAAATTTTCTGCAGCCTTCATCCGAGCCCGGACCACCTGGAACATGAGATTGAACGAAACGGAAAATTTCGCCAGTCGATCTTTCCATCAATGTCAATGTAAAAATACATTTAGGTAAATTTTCTGTATATCTAATGGCTCTTACACCAATGAGTTCAAAAACTTTTTTATCATAAAGAAAAACATCCTGAGAAGTCGGTTGACTTGGTGGAGTGCTGATGACCCAATTTTTGGGAAGAGTCTCTTTAAGGTAAGTGATCACATCTTGATGCGCTTCTTCGAGGGCAATCATAGATCGCGGATGCGTAGGATGATTAATCATTCCCATAATCATTTCGATGCTGATCAATTCCCGCACTGTTAAGTTAGATGAGCCGCTCACAGGATAATTGTCTGACATGATCGAGCTATCGCGAAGACCTTGGGTGTTTTCAAGAATATGATTTAAATAGTTTTTATTGAGGATATTCCAAAAGGCGATATGTGTATTTCCAATGCTCATCCCTCTAGGGAGATGGTCGCTAGGAAACTGCCATTTTTTTCCGAGTTCACCGACGTAATAAGGCTCGTGTGGGCCGTTATCAGGATTGTTAGGCAATACCATTTTGCTTTCAATTTCTGCCGAGATGTTTTGTGAGATAAAGGGTGAAAAGGAAAGGGACAATAATAGAAAAAATTTAGAAATAAAATTCATAATAACCAATTTGTTTTAATTTAAAATAAGTATCACGCGCCAATAGTAGCATTTTAATGAATTGTTAGAAATACAATTCTAAACTACTTTGGAATTGCTTTTCAATTTTTGTTGACTAATTAGTTTAGAGGACAGTCGGGACGAGGAAAACCGCAAATGAGGGAGCATGTAGCCTGCTGCGTCTCGCAGCAGGTGGATAGCACGAGTAAGCAAAAGAAAAGCCATGCAGGAAAATATGCGTTTTTAAAGATAAGGTGTAGGTATGCTTTAAGGCTTATTTCACCTGCTGCGAGACTGCTGCGAGACGCAGCAGCCTACGTAGCTGCGAGACGCTGCAGGCTATAATAAGAGATCCGATTTGAAATCGTCTTCGAGCCAATGGAGGAGAAGCTGATCCATCCAATAGTAGTCATGGGATACGGCATTGCGTCCAATGAAGCCCATGTGGCCGCCTTGTTTTGTTTGCCAAATGTTGACAGAACTTGGAACGTGAATTTCCTGGATAAGAGAGGCATCGATAAAGGGATCATCTTCAGCCAAGAGGATTTCTGTCTGGCAGCGAATTTTCGATAAAAAGTGTTTGCTGCTGCACTTTAGATAATAATCATCGGCATTCTCAAAACCACCCAGCGGAGCAGTGATCGTTTGATCGAATTCATAAATTGAACTGACCTTATGCTTCATCCATGTTTGTGTTTGACGGGCAAGGCTTTTGAGAAAATGCATTTCATAGAAAAAATGCATACGTTTTCCAATGGCTAGTACCGTTTGCTTAAGGTCTATAGGTGTACAAACAGCAAAACAACGTTTGATCCATCGTGTCGCAGATTCACCAAGCTCGCCCGCAAATTTTAAAGCGACATTTGCCCCCAAGGAAAACCCGATCAAAGTCACCGGAGATTCTGGTGCTTCAATTTTATAAGCTTCCAAAACCTTCAGAAGATCTTCACTGCATCCGGCATGATAAGGGAGTTTGGAAAGCCCCTTCCCTGAACCACATCCACGTAGGTTAACACGAATGACCCTGTAACCCTTGTCAAAAGATTTTTTGGCCATGCGGATCATGTATTTAGCTTCATGGCTACCGCCAAGACCATGCAGCATAACTACCGTCTGATCGGTAAGTTGCCATTTGGGAGGAGTAGACATCTCGCAAGACAATCGGTCGTCGTCGCTCAAATTCACAAACCAGCGTGCAGATTCAGGAGCAAGTTGAGCAGATCTAAAAGTGGGGATAATTGTCTGTAAATGCTTTGAAGAAGTTCCCAATAGGGGTTGAAAATCAAGCCATCTTACTGCCATATTATACTCCTTTAAGACAAGTTGACCGCCGCCTCGAGTTTGTCCAGTAGCTGAGGCATCGCTTTTAGATGCATTGCAATAGCGATCAATTGTGCTACAACACCATTAACAAAGCGATAATTATTTTAATGTATTTAGTCAATATTGATGATGAATGGCTGAATGGGCGGTTATACTTGCATTTAGGTATATTTATATAAAATATACTTGTATAAAATTAATTCTTGTGTTATATTATACAACTTATATTTGTTTACAAACACGGAAGGTAATAGAAATGTCAATTCAAACTACACAAAGAATGAGTCAGCTGTCGAAATTCGATGCATCGGGAATTGAACAGCTTTTGCCTGGGCATATGAAAGCTTTAAGTATTTCAGATCAAGCAGGCAATGAACTCGTCAATATAAATTATGTTAAAGATAAAGATACTGCGGATAAAATTGATGGTCTTTTCAGGACAGCCAAACAATCTAATGTAACGGGTGCTGGTGGTTTAGAAGCAGCCTTTGTAGTTGTGCGAACTGATAACTGGAAGGATTTTGCTGAAGATTTATTTTTACCGATGTTTGTTAATCACATATTAAAAATAGATAATGTTGCCCTAAGGATATTGACAGCGATTCCTGCAATTGCATTTGACATATTAACTCTTGCCCCACGGATTGCGATTTCTCCATTCCGAGCTATTTATAATCACTTTTTACCTTCGAAGGTAAATGAGCTTAGTAAAATCATTGTTGAAAATGTTCCCCTTGAAAAACGCAATCTGGCTTTGGCAGCGATCCAAAAAGGATTAATTACTGTTAAGTTGCGTGAGGAAAGTGTAGATTTTGAAGATGCAGAGAATTCATTGAGAGCTAATCAAAAGGTCTCACTGCATTCATTTCTCATTGCAGTAAAAAAATTGCCCGGCAATCTATATTTGGAAAGTAGTGGAAATGCAAACAATATTTACCGAAGAAGTAGTAGTGAAAAAAATAGATGGATAACATTAACTGGAGGAATTGGGGATCCTAAAACGATGAACTCAACCAGCTCTAAATTTAGCTTTTAAATGACTATTCTTGCCAATGTAGATCGCCGTATCTGTGGGATTTCGCTCAGTCAATAAGTGATCGATTAGCCCACGGGGAATATCGTTATATAAAATTGTATTAAAGTTTTTAATAAGGGCGTGCTTAAGGGCATATTTTGCTTTGTTAAGGGCTATTGGGTCTTGGGAGTCGCCCAATAAAGGGTAGCTAGAACTTTGCATCGCATTCGCAACTCCTGTTTCCGGCCGCAGTAAATCCTCTAAAAATTCATTTGAAGGCATTTGCAAGGAAATTGACCCCTGGTGTAGGTATCCCATTTTGCTTCGCCTTTGAGCCGCACCGGCCACCTTGCGTCCATCAATAATCAGATCATAAACAGTCGGCTTGGCCATGCAAAACTGTTTTTGGGGTAACTCTTTGCACACACAATCTTCTATTTCCAGGAGCTGTGGCAGTGCTGTTAGTTGCATTGTATCCACGATTGATTGGGCCACTACACTATTGACAAAGCGATAATTATTTAATGTATTTAGTGAATATTGAGGATGCATGGCTGAAAGTAAAACCGAAAAGGCAAAATCAAATTGATGGAAAATGATCCCCCCCCCTGTAGGACGTTTAGCAAGCCTTAAGTTATGCTTCGCAATGCCTTCAGATTTAAGAAATTTTTCAGGATGGCTAAAATAGCCGTAAGTTGCTGAAGGCCCTTCCCATTCGTAAAAATGTAACAGACACGCAGGACTTAGGCTTAAGGACTCCAAAAGCTCCAGGTCTTTCGCCATATTTTTTTCCGGCGTGTCAACACATGTATCGATAACTTGTAAAAACATCTCAATGCCAGTCCTTTTACGCGATTTGTTACTGATGCTTGACTCTGCCTGAAAATTTCTATCTATTTCTCAATATATACTGCCCTTAGCTCAATCTGAGAAATTTCGGCTGCGCCAAAGCCTCGGGGTTGAGTTCATTTAAAAGGCCCTGTATTGTATAATACAGGGCCTTTTAAATGAGCTCAACCGCGAGAGCTTTCGCGTTGCCCAAATTCTCAGATTGAGCTAAGGGCAGTATATATTTCATTTTATCTTTATGTTGCTGTATAATCTGCGACAATATCATTATACATCACTCTCTTACCACCATGACTGATTTACAACTCTACATTACAGAAGTATTCGCAAGTGTTCAGGGAGAGACCTCCCTCACTGGGCTGCCGACAACTTTCATTCGGCTGGCAAGTTGCAATCTACGTTGCAGCTGGTGCGATACCACCTATTCATTTGGAAGAGGCACACCCGCATCAATAGAACACTTGGTTCTCGAAGCCAAAAATAATGGCTGCCAGTTTATTTGTATAACAGGGGGAGAACCTCTCTTACAACCTAATGTCCATCAGTTAATTGATAAACTTTTACATCATGGTTATGTTATTAGCTTAGAAACTGGAGGCTCGCTCTCAATTCACGAAGTCGATTCGCGCGTTCTTATCATTTTGGACATAAAATGTCCCGGCAGTGGCATGAGCCATAA
>JACCVN010000170.1 GCA_013698165.1 Parachlamydiaceae bacterium
CGCTATTTAAAATTCACTATCGTGGATTTGTAGGCTAATATTTGGACAGCATATCGCCGCAGGCGTTAGTCAAAGTCATCAAATAAAGAAAATTTATAGCACCTGCTGCGAGACGCAGCAGGCTACATTTTCAGCCTTCATCCTCTATCCTCCATACTTATGCTAGTCTGCGTGTAGAGGATCGCAGGCGACTTTAATTCGGAGCAGGCCGGGATTTTCTGGTGAGCTGTTGGAAATAAAGCCGCAGTTTACGCCCTTATGTTTTTTCATGATCAACCCCGTAGGAGATTCTAAGGGGCTTCCTGCGTAAATGAGCTCAATACCTTTGTCGGTAATTCCAACAATTGCATTCATGTTTGGGATGATTGCATATAGAATTCCTCTTCGGTTAAGGCTGAGCTCTGTAACCCCTTCAAGGCAAGTACTATTAGCAATTTCTTTACACTTCCCTGCACAACCATTTTGTTTGATCTCAATTCTGAAGATTCTTCCAAAATCCTTATTTGCAACAAAGAGATGTTTGCTTTTTTTGCCCATTGTAATGGCGCAAACCCCTTGAGGCACTCCAGAGAGAATGTACCCTTTAGAGCTTCCTTTAAGTACATCATTGCGGAACCAGGACCTGACATGGCCTTCTCGATCGATCTTATAAATTTCCCCACGGACACTATCAGTCAAATAAAGGTGATCACTTTTGTCAAACACCAAATTTGAAGGATAACAACCTTCGGGAAGACATGCAAACTTACTAATAGATCCATCCTCATGGGAGATCTTCCAGACGCCATTAGCATGATGGTGACATGCGAAATATGAATTGACTACAACAAAAACATCTTGATTCCACTTGACAGCGATTCCGGAAGTTATGTTCTCATAAGAAACCGGAAGGTCATAGGACTTGAGGAATTCTCCCTTTAGGCTATAGCGACGAACAGCATTTAAGTCGGGGAAGCTGACATAAATGTCCCTTTCACCACCGAGGGTAATAGATCCTGGGATGAGGTTTGTGGTGGCAGGAAAGGAGACAATTTCCCTGACAGTAGTCACTGGGACAGGTCCTACCAGAACATAATGAGCGTATAAACTATCATTGGCAATTGGGAATGCTCCGCTAACTACCAGAATGGAAAGTTGAAAAAGGCGATAAAAAAAATTAAACTTCATAAAAATCCTTGCTTGATTGACAATTGTTGTTTTTTTTAATAATGCCATACCTTACCTAGAATAATTGAGCAACCCAAATCGAGATTTAACTGACACCGATTGACAAAAAGAGGATGGCAATGTGAGAATGTTGTAACAATGTTATTAGGAACTTAAATTATGGAAGCGAGCATTAAAGAAATAGATCCACTCACTTTAAAGAAGGAACTGGACGGGGGTGAAATTATCCTGATCGATGTCAGAGAGCATTTGGAGTATGAAGAAGAGCACATTTCGAGGGCTCAACTTTTTCCAATTTCTAATTTCGAGCCTCGACAGTTGCCTGATCCTGCAGGGAAAACGCTAGTTTTTTATTGTCAAATGGGAAGGCGCTCTACAAATGCTGCTTTAAAGTGGGCTAAACATGTGGGTGCCGCTGAAGCTTTCAGTATGAAAGGGGGCCTAAAGAATTGGAAAGACCAAGGACTTCCAACTGTTACTGACAACAAAGCAAGTGTGAAGGTGGAAGAGCAAACTTATATCCTTAGTGGTATAGTCATTTTAGTAGCCTTGGTGCTAAATCAGTTATTTTCTGAATGGTTTTTAGTGATCCCAACTGCCATAGCGATACTTTTGATTATTTCTGGAATAGCGGGCCATTCATATTTGTCATTCTTGCTTTCCAAACTTCCCTGGAACCGCTAAAGACATAAACTTTTTTAGCATAAGGGGATTATCGGTAATTATTCCGTCGATCCCCATATTCAACAGCTCTTGGCAGATTTCCGGAGTGTTGACGGTGAAGGTGAAAATTTCTGCTCCTTTGGTTTGTAAGGAAGTGATAATTTCCTGATTCAGAAGTTTCACCCAGATCGCAAGAGTGTGGACTTTCATTCTTAAAAATGTGTCCACAAGTTCCAGATTTTCAAGGATTCCAATTGTCTTGGCAGTGGGAGCCTCTTTTCGGATTTCTTTGACAATCGCCGTATTAAAACTGCCTAGATAATGGGGAATTGGAAGCTGGGGATCACAGTTTTTTTTTACCACATTTAAAATTTGCGGAACGATAAGTTCGGCCGGAAAAAGATCTTTTTTAATTTCGATCATTAATTTAGCCCCTTTAAAATCTAATCTGAGTACTTCATCAAGGGTTGGGAGGCGTTCATTATGAAAGTCAGAATGATACCAACTGCCGATGTCAAAGGCTTTTAAAACAGCAAGATCATTTTTTTCAACTTCGAGATTACTCCTCTGATTAGTCGTTCTGAGTAAATTAGGATCATGAATAACCACGGGCACGAGATCCTTGGTGAGGTGAATATCAATCTCAATGTAATTAACGCCAATCTCAATGGCACGTTTAATACTTGCTAAGCTGTTTTCGGGTGCTTCAGCAGAACATCCCCGATGTGCGATTATAAATACCATGATTCTCCTGTCTCGACTTTAGGATTTTATACGTCAGCCTCTAACCTTATGGCCATTTTAAACTGTCAATTGTTTCACTATTTATGGGAACTATACATCCATGGGGAGCAAGAACGTCACCATTTATTTACTCAACATAGCTGAATCTGAGAAATTTCGGCTGCGCCAAAGCCTCGGGGTTGAGCTCATTTAAAAGGGCCTGTATTATACAATACTGGGCCTTTTAAATGAGCTCAATACCTAGAGCTTTCGCGTTGCCCAAATTCTCAGATTCAGCTATGCTAATTATCTTTACATACTGCCAGCGCGCAGAATGATCGTACTTGCAATTGTTGATGGAGAAAATCGTGAAAACTGTTTTAACATACCTGTTGGCTTATTTTTTGAAAACCATTCTTTGGTTTCGTTATCGTATACGCGTCAAAGGCCTCGACAAACTTAATGAAGAAACATTAAAAAAGTCTGGGGGCGTGCTTTTCTTGCCTAGCCATCCGGCAATTTTTGTTGATCCTATCGCTGTAACTCTTGCTGCTTGGCCGCGTTTTCCGATTCGACCTATGATCGTGGAGTATATGTATTATATGCCGTTCATCAATACCATCATGAGATTCCTCAATGCACTGCCAGTTCCCAATTTTGCGACTTCAAGCAATAGTTTGAAACGAAAAAAAAGTGAAAAGGTCATAAATGAAGTGATTGACAAATTGGACAAAGGTGAAAATTTTCTTGTGTATCCGGCCGGTAAAGTTAAACTTTCAGGTTATGAATCAATTGGCGGATCCTCTGGCGCACATCAGATCATCAGTGCATCACCGAACGCAAATATTGTGTTAGTGCGCATTGCAGGACTTTGGGGCAGTAGCTTTTCGACTTATCATTTAGGAAAATCTCCTGCAATGATCCCCACAATTCTCCAGGGAATTAAATTTTGCTTAAAAAATTTGCTTTTCTTCACCCCTCGCCGTGAAATCATTGTTGAATTCGAACCTGCCGGCCCTGATTTCCCTTATGGCGCATCACGCGTAGAGCTCAATCGTTATTTGGAAGGTTGGTACAATCTACCAGATGGGATGGCGCCCCAAAAAGGGGATTTTCCGGGTGACTCCCTGAAATTAATTTCTTATAGTATGTGGGGTGAAAAGTACTTACCTGTGCACCGTACAAAATCGGGCGAAGACAGTAACATCAATTTAGCTGCTGTGCCTGAAGACGTAAAAGACAAAGTCATCCAGCAGCTTGCGGAGATGACTCAAAAGTCACCCTTAATGATTACACCGGAGCTTAACCTGGCTACAGATCTTGGGTTAGATTCTTTGGATGTCTCAGAGCTTTCCGCATTTTTGCATGAGTCCTTTGATATTAAAGGCGTACCGGTCAACCAATTGACAACAGTCGCAAGAGTGCTAGGGATTGCTTCTAATCAGATTACATTTAAAGAAGAGGCAGAAAAAGAAGCAGATATATCGCGTTGGAAGCAGCATATTAAAAAAGAGCACGTAAAAGTGGCAGAAGGGTCGATAATACCGGAAATTTTTCTTAATAATTGCGCTCGTAAAGGTAAAGCTATAGCTTGCGGAGATATGCGTGCAGGTGTATTGACATATGCAGATCTGAAGCTTCGAGTGATAATGCTTGCTGAATACATTCGTCATCTGCCTGGAGAGTATATCGGAATTCTTTTGCCCGCAAGCGTAGTTGCAAACATTCTCATTCTTGCTGTACAGCTAGCTGGAAAGACACCTCTAATGATTAATTGGACAGTGGGTTCCCGACATTTGGAATCGGTATCAAAAGTGTCAAATGTCCAAGTTGTACTTTCATCGTGGACATTTTTAGATAAGCTTGAAAATGTCGAGCTCGACGGGATTGAAGACAAGCTTGTCATGCTTGAAGATGTACGCCGCAATTTTTCAATTTTTGACAAGATGAAGGCATTTATACGTTCAAAAATGTCCACAAAAAGTATTTTGAAAGCCTTTAATGCCGATAAATTGACCGAAGATAGCAAGGCTGTATTGCTATTCACTAGCGGCACTGAAAATATGCCTAAAGGGGTGCCTTTATCACATAAGAATGTGGTCAGCAATTTGCGCGCAGTTTTTGAGGCTATCGATGTCTATAGTGACGATGTCCTCTTTGGCATTTTGCCTCCTTTCCACGTCTTTGGGTTTTCAATCAGTGCACTTGCAGGTCTGCTTGTTGGAATGAGGCTCGCCAGTTCTCCCGATCCTACTGATAGTCCAAAATTGGCTAAGGAAGTCGAAAAATGGGGCGTCACAGTGGTTTGCGGGGCGCCCACATTTCTCAAAGGGATGTTAAAAGTGGCCTCACCGGAGCAGATGAAAACATTGCGTATCTTTGTTACCGGAGCTGAAAAAGCCCCTGAAGAGCTTTTCCGCATGATGGAAGAATTAGGCAAGGGTAACGCCATTATTGAAGGTTATGGAATCACTGAGTGTTCACCCGTGCTTACTGCCAATAGGGTCAATGAACCTCATAAAGGTGTAGGGCAGCCTCTCCCCGGTGTGGAAATATGTATCGTTCACCCTGAGACACATGAGAGTGTGGCGATTGGAAATCAGGGACTAATACTTGCCCGCGGGCCGAACATTTTTTCAGGATATATCAATCCAAACGTTAATTCCCCATTTTTTGAACATGAAGGAAAAACGTGGTATAATACCGGCGATTTAGGATTTTTGGATGAGGCGAATTATCTTACGATTTCCGGAAGATTAAAACGTTTTATCAAGATTGGCGGAGAGATGGTGAGCTTGTCATCCATTGAAGATGCTTTATCGCACTCAAGTCAACTTAAAGAATGGCCCGCAGAAGATGGTCCTATGTTAGCAATTAGTGCAAAAGAGGCTGCCGGCGATAAAACTAAGATTTTCTTATTTACCCGTTTTAAGATCGATGTCGATCAAGCCAATGCGTGCTTAAAGGATGCTGGTTTTAGCAATCTTATTCGCGTTTCAAATGCCATTCAACTAAAAGAAATTCCTATTATGGGCAGCGGTAAAGTCAATTACCGCGCTCTTGATGAACAGACGGTGAATTTATGACACTTTCCCCAAAGCTGAAACTTTACAATACCGAAACACGTCATAAAGAAGAGTTAAAGCCGCTGCATGGGAATCAAGTTCTCATGTATACGTGTGGCCCAACTGTGTACAATTATGCGCATATTGGTAACTTTAGAACCTATGTTTTTGAAGATCTACTCCGCAGGACCATCAAATTTTTTGGATTTCAAATCAATCAAGCGATGAATCTCACCGACATTGATGATAAGACCATTGCCGGAGCCATTAGAGAGAAGGTATCTTTATCTGAATATACACGCCCCTTCATCGACGCTTTTTTTGAAGATCTTAAGACTTTAAATATTGAACCTGTCGAACATTATCCTGCTGCTACCGATTTCATTCCTGAAATGATTGCAGTCATCCAAAAGCTTATCGCTAATGGGGTTGCTTATGAAGGCGGAGATGGATCGATATATTTCGCGATTTGTAAATTTCCACGCTATGGCTGCCTCTCTCATTTTAACATTGATGAGCTCAAAGTGGGCGCTTCAACGCGCGTGACAAGTGATGAATACGATAAAGATCATTTAGCAGATTTTGTACTTTGGAAAAAGTTTGATCCACAAAGAGATGGCGATATCTTTTGGGAAAGCCCATTTGGAAAAGGGCGGCCAGGATGGCATTTGGAATGTTCAACGATGGCTATGAAAATTTTGGGTGATACTATTGATATTCATGTTGGTGGTGTCGACAATATGTTTCCTCATCATGAAAATGAGATTGCACAATCTGAAGCATGCACAGGAAAAATTTTCAGTAAACTATGGATGCATTCTGAGCATCTTGTTGTTGATAATAAAAAGATGTCTAAAAGTTTAGGCAATTTTTTTACTTTGCGCGATTTGCTTTCCAAAGGATTTACCGGTATTCAAGTGCGGTATATGCTTTTGCATACGCACTATAAGACCCAACTGAATTTTACTTTCGAGGGTTTGGAAGCGATTAAAATGTCACTCCAAAGATTGCAAGATTTTATTACGCGCTTACAAGAAATTGCTGCCAGTGGGACTGAAGCGGGCTCCTCAAGTAAGATAGCAAATCTCATCGAAGAAAAACATGTTGAATTTGCCTCAGCGCTTGGTGACGATTTGAATATTTCTATCGCGCTGGCAGTAATTTTTGATCTTGTACGACAGACAAATGCTTTGGCAGATACAGGAGCAATCTCTTCTATTGAGGCAGTTAAGTTGCTAGATCTTCTGCGTCGGTTTAATGAGGTGCTATCAGTTCTAAATTTTGAACAGCAGGCACCTACTATACCGGAGGAGCTGCAAGAAGCTCTTGAAAAAAGGCTACAGGCCCGCAAGGACAAAGATTGGGCATTAGCCGACCGCCTACGCGACTTGATCGTTAATAGCGGCTACGTTATCGAAGACACCCCTACCGGTGCACGATTAAAAAAATGCAGCACTTAGTAAGGGTATACTCCTTCAACACATAAACTTATATACTGCCCTTAGCTCAACCCCGAGGCTTTGGCGCAGCCGAAATTTCTCAGATTGAGCTAAGGGCAGTATAGATTCGACAAGGGACCATGGGAAATAAATCACACACTAAAGATGAAAAACTAATGGTCTGTCTCTATGAGACAGCCTTAGAGGCTAACGATGTCCATGCGCAATTTAGCCGTTATGACATTGGAGGAAAAATTGGCTTGCACCCCAAAGGCATAGATACAATTTGTGTTTTACTGCTACAGGCAAATTTCATTAAGAAGGGAGATCAAGATAAGATCTTACTAACGAAAAATGGCGAGGAGCTTGTTCACCGTTTGCTGCGTGAATAGATGAGGAATAATGATGAATTGTTCAAGTGTGCGACGCGACAATTTGCTGTCTTGTGTTGCGCATAGAGAAATTGGGGATTTTCGAGACACAACAAATTCATTGCGTTCGATCTGCGACAAACACATTCAAAAGAATATCTCAAACGATCTATTTTTTTCCTATCACTTAGATTTGGAAAATCAAAATCAGATCTTTCGTATCAACAGAAATCATCAATTTATTGCCTTCAATAAGTCTGATAAGATCATTTTATATGACCTTTTAGCTTGCAAAATTCTCTGGAATTGCCAGTTGGAGATGCGTGAAGGCCACTTACTAGATAATTTAGTCGTGTCTCGAAATGGAATGGTCCATGTTATTACCGAAGATAAAAAAAAATGTTTTGAAAATAAAAATCTTCACATTTTTTCTGAAGGAAAGCAGATTAGGACAATTGATATAGATATAAAGACTATATTCTGCGCATCGCTGAAAGCTATAAATGAAAATTTTTTTGCTTATTCTGCGAAGACTTATGTCGACAAAATTTTTGTTTGGGGTAAGGAAGGGAGCTATATTGGCGATATTCGCACAAATCAATTTAGTGAAGGCCCTATTCAAGCCTCCGTTTCTAATAAGAACTTTT
The DNA here is from genome assembly GCA_013698165.1 of Parachlamydiaceae bacterium. Taxonomy (GTDB): domain Bacteria; phylum Chlamydiota; class Chlamydiia; order Chlamydiales; family Parachlamydiaceae; genus JACCVN01. The sequence continues at coordinate 8,076 of JACCVN010000170.1, forward strand.
ATGTCTTAACTGCAGGAACTCCGAATAAGCCAAACACCACAGAAACTCCAAATACTTTAGTCACAGAAACAGTTCTTAACAAGTCAAGCTTTCCCGCCAGGGTTTTTGTTTTAGATCTCATTACAGGGAAGCAAAAGATTTTTGACTTAGAGTATCAGTATGGGATAGAGATAGCTTCTGTCGCGCTCAAGAGAAATATTCTAT
>JACCVN010000220.1 GCA_013698165.1 Parachlamydiaceae bacterium
TCTATCGAAGGGGCAGAAACTCTGATTCCAATGATGGGGGCAATCATCGATAAAGGTGCGGAACTGGGAGTTTCAGAGTTTTTTTTGGGGATGGCACATCGCGGACGTTTGAATGTACTGACTAATATTCTTGAAAAGCCTTATGCGGTGATTTTTGCTGAATTCGATGAGAACCATCGTCCCGATTCTATTGAGCAAAGTGGCGATGTCAAGTACCACAAAGGCTTTTTTTCAGATACGATTTCTACTCATGGGCATAAAATCTTAGTGACTTTAACACCTAATCCGAGTCATCTCGAGGCTGTCGATCCGGTAGTTGAAGGTCAAGCATATGCCAGACAGAAAATACTTGGTGAAAAGGGCAAGCAGTTGGTCCTGCCCATCTTAATCCATGGCGATGCTGCTCTTGCGGGCCAAGGCATCGTTTATGAAACTATGCAGATGGGCGGGTTAGAAGGTTATGGGACCGGCGGAACACTTCATCTAGTGATTAATAATCAGATCGGCTTTACCACATTGCCTAAAGATTCACGCTCAACTCTCTATTGCACTGACATCGCCAAAGCTTTTGATGCACCTGTATTTCACGTCAATGCTGAAGACCCTGAGAACTGTGTGCGGGCTGTGCATTTGGCTATTGAGATACGTCAAAAATTTGGCTGTGATGTATTTGTCGATTTAATTTGCTACCGTAAATATGGCCACAACGAGACAGATGAACCGGCATTTACTCAACCGAAAAAATACCAAATTATTAGCAATAAGAAATCGATTCGTGAGATCTATCGCGAGCAGTTGATCGGCCAAGGAATCCTGGAGAAAAATATCGCCGAGAATTTGGAAGCGGAATTTAGAAATTCTTTGCAAGAAGACCTTAAAGGCATTGCCGTAAATGATAAAAAAATGCTTGAAAACGAGCTTCCAGATGTTTTACCCGAGAAGTTTTCTTTTCATCATATCCAAACAGGTGTGCAATTAGGGATATTACAGGAAATTGCTGAAAAGTTCTCAACAATTCCCGATGGCTTTTCACTGCATCCCAAACTTGAACGTATCGTCAAAGAGCGGCTTACCATGATAAAAGGCCCGGAGCCTTTAAAACCTATTGATTGGGGCATGGCAGAGACTCTTGCTTATGGCAGTTTGCTTTGGGAGGGCGTGAATGTGCGTTTGTCCGGCCAGGATAGTTGTCGAGGAACTTTTAGCCATCGGCATGCGATGTGGATGGACCAAAAGAACGAAACTCCCTATTATCCTCTCAAAAATTTGAAACAGGGGCAGGGAAGTTTTGAAGTCTATAATTCCCTGCTTTCTGAATTTGGAGTTTTAGGTTTTGAACTTGGATACAGTTTGGCAAGGCCAGATGCCCTGGTAATATGGGAGGCACAATTTGGAGATTTTTGCAACGGTGCTCAAGTCATCATCGATCAATTTATTTCCACCGGAGAACAAAAATGGAGTCAGCAGTTTGGACTTGTGATGTTGCTGCCGCACGGTTATGAAGGCCAAGGCCCAGAACACTCATCTGGACGGATGGAGAGATTTTTGACTTTGGCTGGTCAGAGCAACCTATGCATTGCTAATCCTTCTACGCCTGCTCAGCTATTCCATCTTTTGCGCAGGCAGCAGATGCAAAAAGTAAAAAAACCGTTGGTTGTTTTTACACCTAAAGCCCTTTTGCGACATCCAGAGTGTGTGAGCCATCCTCAAGACCTTTCCATGGGGTCTTTCCAAGAGATCCTGGATGATCCTTCACCACCGGACGTAGTGCGCCGTATTGCCATTTGCTCAGGGCATATTTATTACGATCTGATCGCAGAAAAGCATAAGGGTGCTTCGGATGACTTGGCGATTTTGCGTGTTGAGCAGCTTTATCCTTTTAATGCTGAAAAGATGAAAGAGCTGTTAAATAAGCATCAAACATTAGAATCAGTCTGCTGGATACAGGAAGAGCCTGGAAATATGGGCGCAGGACAATCCATATGTCAGGAATTATCTGGTCTTCTGCCTAAGGATGTGACTTTCAGGTATATTGCCCGCCCTAGAAGTGCTTCACCGGCGGTAGGCTCTTATGTTATGCATAAAAAGCAGTTAAAAGATCTATTGGCGTCCCTTTTTGGAGAGCATAAGCCTTCAATTTTTGACATCGCAGCAAAAAAAAAGTGATATAGCGGAGTTTGCACAATGAAACAGGAAGTCAAAGTTCCCAGAATGGGAGAATCAATCAGTGAAGCTACTGTCAGCGCTATTTTAAAGCCTGCGGGTTCATCTGTCCAGATGGATGACGAGTTGCTTGAACTGGCTACCGATAAGGTCAATCAAGTCCTCTACGCCCAACAGGCGGGGATTTTTACACCCACTGTTAAAGAAGATGACATTGTTAAGATTGATCAGGTTGTTGGTTATATTGAAAGCAATGGAAAATCAGAAGCAAAGGTTGAAACTAAAGCCGATATTAAGTCGGAAACAAAGGCCGAAGCAAAGACTGAAAAGCCATCAGCACAGGCAAAAGCTTCACCGGAAGCTGAACCGACATCGAAGACGCAAGGCAAAAAGGCTGCAACCGAGAGCGTAAAAGAGGCTAATGGTATACGCCAAACCTCGAAAGAATTTATAGAAGAAATTAAGAATTCCAAAAATGTTGGAGATTCCTCTGCACCTGTACAAGCTTCTAAGGCTGAATCTACTAAAACTACGCAACTGGATATAGTTTTAGAACCATCGGCCGTGAAAGGGGAGCCACGTGAAACACGCAGCAAAATGTCTAGAATTCGAAAAGTGATTGCAACACGGCTAGTAGAAGTGCAGCAGAGCGCAGCGATGCTTACAACATTTAATGAAGTTGATATGACGGCGATCATGGCCCTCCGAGAAAAATATAAAGAGACTTTTGTGAAGCAATATGGCGTGCGCCTAGGTTTTATGTCCTTTTTTGTAAAAGCTGCTGTAGCTGCATTGCGCACATTCCCCAGTGTCAATTCTTACATTGACGGTGATGAAATTGTTCATCGTGAATACTATGATATTGGTATAGCTGTCGGTACTGACAAAGGGTTGATGGTGCCTATTGTACGTTCTTGCGATCAACTTTCTTTCGCTCAAATTGAAAAAACCATTGTCAACTATGCTACGAAAGTTAAAGAAGGTACGCTAACTGCCGATGACCTTCAGGGAGGGGGTTTTACGATTACGAACGGTGGAATTTATGGATCGCTGCTTTCCACGCCTATCATTAGCCCGCAGCAATGTGCAATTTTGGGCATGCACAAAATTGCCAAACGCGCTGTGGTCGTTGACAATCAGATCGTCATCCGGGATATGATGTATTTGGCGTTAAGCTATGACCATCGCATTATTGACGGCAAAGAGGCGGTCTCTTTTCTTGTCCAAATTAAAAATTGGCTCGAAGATCCTTCTCGCATGCTATTAAATCTCTAAAGGTAACGTCAATATGGGCAAAGAAATTTTTGATCTTGCAGTGATTGGATCGGGCCCTGGTGGATATGTTGCCGCAATAAGAGCTGCTGAGCTTGGATTGAAGACGGTATGCATTGAAAAAATGTCTACTTTTGGCGGTACATGCTTAAATTTCGGCTGTATCCCTTCAAAAGCTCTCTTGCAGTCGAGTGAAAATTATGCATTCTTAGAGCACGATGCCAAAGAGCATGGCCTACTCTTCAAAGAATTATCTTTTGATTTTGCGCAGATGCAAAAACGCAAAGGGGAGATTGTTCAAGGCCTTGTAGGAGGCGTTGCAGGATTATTCAAGCAGCATAAAGTCGCCAGCTTTGAAGGTGCTGCAAAATTTTTGACTCCCAATAAAATTGAAGTAGCGGGTGCTAAAGGCACAACCGAAATTGAAGCAAAATCATTTATTTTAGCAACAGGTTCAGAACCTATTGCCTTGCCATTTTTGCCTTTCGATGAAAAAATTGTCCTGTCATCGACAGGTGCATTAAGCCTTTCTAAACCCCCTAAGAAATTGCTGATGATTGGTGCAGGTGTGATTGGCGTAGAGCTAGCTTCGGTTTACC
>JACCVN010000231.1 GCA_013698165.1 Parachlamydiaceae bacterium
CTCAAGCGATAGATCTCCGCAAACCCAAAACCCTTGGCAAAGGCACTTCAGCAACTTATCGCACAGTACGGATTAGCATTCCTATGCTTATTGAAGATCGAATCATACAAAATGATCTTGAAGTCGGTCTAAAAGTTTTTGAAAGAATGTTGACTCAATAATTGCATTTCCAGAAGCAAATAAACTACCTCAGCACCCCCTTAAAAATCATAAAGTCGAGACAGAGAACACAGAGAGAGATGCTTTGCTTACTTAACTCTAATGTAACTTACGTGAAATCCTTAGCAGTTGTAACGAGAGGCAGGGAGTCGCAGAGACGCAAAGAAGTTGTATAAAAAAACAATCCTTAGAAAAAAATTATTAGCAAAGAGATAAACTCTACACTATACAATGTTTTGCATTGCTGTTTCTCTGCGTCCCTGCGCCTCCCTGTCTCTGCGTTACTGCTGCTAAAGTACTCAACGCTTCCTACGTAATGGAGAAGTATGCCGCCCTCCTCTTTGTGTTCTCTGTGTCCTCTGTGGTAGTTTATTTACTCCAGCTCACCAAACTCTTAATAACCAGCATTTTAAGATTGAACCCGCTCTCAGGAATCGCATAACTTTATACTTCAAGCCATGATAGATTCAAAAAAATACAACGACAATGATATGGTAAAAGTATCAGCAAAAAGGGGCTACCGATGCAAACTACCTTTGACCAACAAACGCAACAGTTTTTCGAAGAATTTGCTAATCATCCCCTCTACAAAGCTCCTAGAGGTACAAAACTTCACGCCAAAAATTGGCAAACTGAAGCTGCATTAAGAATGCTTCTAAATAATCTGGATGCTGAAGTTGCTGAAGATCCTTCTAATCTAATCGTCTACGGCGGAACAGGACAGGCTGCTCGCAACCGTGGAGCGTTAAGTGACATCATTCAGAGTCTACTCACCCTTAATGAAGATCAAAGTCTACTCATACAATCAGGTAAAGCCGTGGGGGTATTTCCTTCTCATGCCGAAGCACCCAGAGTGCTTATTGCAAATTCAAATTTAGTGCCAGCTTGGGCCAATTGGGAGGAATTTAATGCCCTCAAAGAACGTGGCCTCACCATGTTTGGTCAAATGACTGCCGGCAGCTGGGTCTATATTGGCACACAGGGCATCCTTCAAGGCACTTATGAAACTTTTGCGGCTATGGCCAAAAAACACTATAATGGAAGCTTGAAGGGGAAATTAATTGTCTCTGGAGGTCTAGGGGGCATGGGCGGAGCTCAGCCTTTAGCTGTAACAATGAATGACGGTGTATTTTTAGGCATCGATATTGATCCATGGAAAATTGAAAAAAGGATCAAAACCGGCTACCTGGATAACATGACGCACAACTACGAAAAGGCTCTTCGCTTAGTCCTGGACGCTAAAGAGAAGCAGGCTCCCCTATCTGTCGGTCTGGTTGGTGATGTTGGTACAATTTTAGAAAGATTATTGAAAGATGGGATCTTACCCGATGCCGCCACAGACCAAACATCTGCACATGATCCTCTGAATGGATATATTCCCAGAGGCTATAATGTTGAAACTGCTTCGGAATTAAGAAAAAAAAATCCTGTCGACTATAAACAAAAATCTCTGAGCAGTATGGCAAGCCATATTTCTGCTCTCTTAGAATTGAAAAAACGGGGCGCTATCGTCTTTGATTATGGCAATAATTTACGCGAATTTGCCAAACAAGGTGGTCAAGCAAATGCTTTTGACATTCCGGGTTTTGTTCCGGAATTTGTGCGTCCTTTGTTTTGCGAAGGTAAAGGTCCATTTCGTTGGGTAGCCCTTTCCGGTGATCCTGAAGACATTCACCAAACTGACTTGGCTCTTCTCAAAGCCTTTCCTGATGATGTCATTCTGCAGCGCTGGCTAAAAGAAGCTCCAAAAAAAATCTCTTTTCAGGGGCTTCCAGCCAGGATCTGTTGGTTAGGCTTTGGGGCCAGAGAAAAAGCTGGGCTTCTGTTCAATGAAATGGTTAAAACAGGAGTTTTAAAAGCGCCAATTGTCATTGGCCGCGATCATCTAGATGCCGGTTCGGTAGCTTCTCCTTATCGTGAAACAGAAAAAATGCTGGATGGTTCGGATGCCATATCCGATTGGCCACTATTAAACCTGATGAGCAATTGCGCAGGCGGTGCCACCTGGATTTCATTCCATCATGGTGGAGGTGTTGGTATTGGATATTCTCAGCATGCAGGCATGGTAATCGTCGCAGATGGTACAGAACGGGCTGAGCGCTGTCTGAAACGCGTTCTTTACAATGATCCAGCCCTCGGAGTTATCCGGCATGCCGATGCCGGGTATCAATCTGCAATCGATTTTGGGCAACAGCATAAAATCCTTTTAAAAAATAATTGAGAAATGGAACCAGAAACACCTACGCTAATAGGGCCTTTTTCCCAGATACTCACAATGGAGAATTTGCCTCAAAAAGGGCCGATCTTCGATAGTCAACTGAAAGTGATTTCCAATGGCGCCATAGCCGTAAATAATGGATTAATCACTGATATTGGCGAATATGATCGTTTGAAATGCAAATTTTCCAAACAACACTTTATAGATAAGCCTGCAGTGGCTCTTCCAGGATTTATTGATAGCCATACACATCTTGTGTTCGCAGGGTCCCGGGCATCAGACTATGCCCTTAGAGTCAGCGGAAGAAGCTATCTGGAAATTGCAAAAAATGGCGGTGGGATACTCGACACTGTTTCCAAAACCCGTGCTGCTACAAAAGATGAACTCATTGCACTGACATTACAGCGTTGCCAACGCCTAATCAAATTAGGCATCAGCACATGCGAAGTAAAAAGTGGCTACGGACTATCGGTAGTAGAAGAGATCAAAATATTGGAAGTGGTTGCTGCTGTCAACAGGTTGCAACCAGTCACTCTTATCCCTACATGCCTCGCTGCACATACGAGGCCTCTGGAATTTAAAAACAACTCCCTCTACCTTTCGTACATCGCCGAAGAACTTTTGCCGATCCTTATAAAGAAAAAGCTTTGCAGGCGTATAGATATTTTTGTGGATGAAACGGCTTTTAATGTTACAGAGGCACGCGATTATCTTTTAAAGGCGCGATCATTGGGTTTTGAGCTTTGTTTGCATGCCGACCAATTTAGGAGAGGCGGAGCGCAACTTGCTGCAGAACTTAAGGCGGTTAGTGCTGATCATCTTGAAAATTCGACTGTCGAAGATTTTAAAGCTTTGGCTGAGGCAAATGTCGTAGCCATCGCTTTACCAGGAGCTGCATTAGGTCTGGGGATTCCTCAACCCCACGCAAGGCAGATGCTCGACAACGGACTCTCCCTGGCTATTGCCTCGGATTGGAATCCTGGTTCTGCCCCTATGGGTAATTTGCTCGTTCAAGCTGCCATTTTGAGTGCCGCAGAGCATTTAACTATAGCAGAAACACTAGCTGCAATCACTTTTAGAGCAGCCAATGCCCTTCAACTGACCGACCGTGGATGCTTAGCAATTGGTCGACGAGCAGACATCGCTATCTTCCCCACTAATGACTATCGAGATATTTTATATTACCAAGGCTCTTTGTTACCGTCTGAACTTTATATATACTGCCCTTAGCTCAATCTGAGAATTTGGGCAACGCGAAAGCTCTCGGGGTTGAGCTCATTTAAAAGACCCTGTATTATAT
>JACCVN010000246.1 GCA_013698165.1 Parachlamydiaceae bacterium
CCTGCGCATTGTACAGGCATTGCCACCCACAAACCGACAACAGGCTTAGTCCCCCGAACAGGATCACCTTTAGGAAATGCTAAGGGTTTATTTGCTCAATTTGCCACATCCGGACCGATGGCTAGAAACGTCGATGACTTGATTCTAGCTCTTCGCATTATATCAGGGCCTGATGGACAAGACCCTCATTGTCCTCCAGTCAGTCTTCGTGATGCTTATGAAGTTGATATCGGCAATTTGCATGTCGCATATTTTGTGGAAGATGGAATTTCCAATCCATCCGATGAAGTTCTAAGTGTTCTCCAAACGGTGATCAAAGAATTGCAAACATATGTTGCAAAAGTGGATAAGATCGAACCGAAATGTTTGAAAGACACTTACCGACTCTTATGGGAGGGATTTTTTCTTGGCGGCGACAAAGGAGAGGGAACAAAAGGTTTGCTGGCAAAACTCGGAGTGACTACACCTTCCCGCCTACTTCAGGACTTTCTTCTCAAAGCTATAGAACAAGACCTCTCCACCACTCAATTCCGCAATTTATTTAGAGAAATAGATCAATTTAGAATTACAATGCTTAAGACTTTTGAAGATTATGATGTCTTGATCTCACTGGTAGCAGGAACCCCTGCAAAAAAGCATGGAACATGTTTGGCAGAAAGTAAAGATCTAGCCCCCTGCATGGTACATTCATTAACAGGGTGGCCGGTAACTGTGATCCGTTGTGGAACTTCCTCAAATGGGTTGCCTATAGGGATACAAATCTCAGCAAAACCTTGGAATGATCACATTTCCTTAGCCTTAGCTAAAAAGTTAGAAACTATTTTCGGAGGGTGGCAGCAGAGTCCTCTTTAAATGTAGAAACTAAGTGAAAGGGATTGCAGATTCTGTTACAATGTATTTTCAATTTAGAGATAAATATGGGCAATGAGATAAATATTACATCTATTAAAGACGAACGAATTGTAGAAGCTCGTTCTCTTCAAACATCCGCGGGTCGCCTGGGACAGAAGAAAATTTTGCTCGAAGGAGTAGAGCAAATTTCCTGGTCCCTTGAAAGCCCTTGCCACTTACAACATGTCTTTGTACATGACAAACAAAAAGATCATCCTTTTATCAAGACTCTAACTAGTAAAAAAATCCCTTTTTACTTTGTCTCAGATGGAATTTTAAAAAAATTACTGATACGACCTACCTTACACCATTTGTTGGAGTGGCCAACTTTTCAGATAAAATATCTAATCAACTAAGCGACCTTGTTGTGGTTCTGGATGGTGTTAGTGATTTTGGTAATATTGGGACGATCATACGGACAGCAGCGGCTTTCGAAATTAGAGATTTCGTTTCAACAGAGGAAAATCAAGATTTTTTCTACAAAAAAACTATCGATGCTTCCCGAGGGGCGGTATTTTCAAGCCATTTAAAGCGTTTTAAATCTGGAACTGAAGCGATTCATCATTTAAAACGGCAAGGCTATCAAATTGCTGTCACAACACCTTATGACAGTATCATACAGTCGTTTGCTAAAATTGAAGAGAAACCGATTGCTATCGTACTTGGTAATGAATCCCACGGTGTGAGTCAAGAGGTTACTGATCTAGCCGATATCAAAATTCAAATCCCAATGAGCGGAGCGATTGAATCTCTGAATGTTGGCGTTGCTGCCGGGATTAGTCTTTATGAAATGAAAATTAAATGGGTACTAACAATGTTAACGAAAAAAATCCAAGAGTCTATAGGACGGCACTTATACTGCGCTTCAAAGTGGATCAGGCTTGTATTTGATGCAAAACTTAAAGAAGTGTCACCTTTCAATGCAGATCAAGCAATCATGATGATGATCTTAAAGTGCGATGGCATTTCAGAAGCACAAAAGCTTGCTCACGATGCCGGTCTTTCATCGGTGATCGATGTCCATTCTGAGCTTGCGCCCCTATTGGATAAAGGGATCATTTTGCAAAAGGATAATTTTCTTATGCTTTCTGAAAAAGGCGAGGAAATGATTGCGAAAATCTGGTCTGTACATGAGCTTTCCGAGCAAATAGCATTTACAGACCTTTCCGAAGAAGAAAAAGAGAGCTTTATTAAAATTATTGGAAAGATTTCCAAAAACTGCGAAAAAGTAATCCCTTTTTCATAAGTTCTCTAGTCTGTTCAATATCTTTTAAATTGAGAAATTACTTCGCCCTAAGCCGGAAATGCAGTGGCAGCATGTATCCTGGTGTAAGCCATAGCATTATTCAGATCTTTCAAATCCTATGAATAGATAAAAGAGAAGAACCCTTGGGTTATGAGGGCCTTTTATGCATACCTGTTATTTACTGCACAAAACTACATCCTTGTACACTGTTAAGGTAGTATTTCCGAATATATCTAGCGTGAAAGCTCCCGTGGTTTGCCGATCGTAAAAGGGGTTGTATTAGTAAATAC
>JACCVN010000278.1 GCA_013698165.1 Parachlamydiaceae bacterium
TTTCACGTGAGGCTGACCACTTTAATGGCTCCTGCCAAAGTTATTAATTCCGGGAAGCGGTCTTGAGGGAGCAGCCCCATGGTAGGGTGTTGTTTTTGTGCATTAAATATCTGGGGCGCGAAAGCTCTCGCGATTGAGCTCCTTTAAAAGCTCCTGTATTTTGCTGCTTACACAACTGCCCCTTTGGGACTTAATGTTTAATTTATTCTGTACCATAGTTTGCCTCGATTTGGGCTAAACTATGGGCTTTACACAACTAGTACACTGTTAAGATAGTATTTTCGGCTATTTCTGCGTCAAAGCCCCATGGTTTGCCGAAACAGGGGCGAATACAACCCCCTTTTACGATCGACAAACCACGGGAGCTTTCACGCTAGAAATAGTCGAAAAATCTACCTTGGCAGTGTACTAGCCCCATTCGAGGCAATGCAGAAGTGCCAAAAAATATTTTTAATCTTTTTGTTGACAAAATAATTTGTTTTTGTTTAGCAATAAAGCATAGCAAAGTTTTATTTATTGAAAACTAATTTAAGCATTACTTAAAAATATTTTTTGACACTTCTGCAATTGCCTCATCAGGGGCTTCCCTAGAGTATTGATTTGAGGTGTAAAATTCAGCCAGTTAAACTGTCAAATTTTGTTCTTCAAAACTATGTGGATTTTGCCCGAATGGGCTAATTGTAGTGCATTAAGCCCCGATGGCTAATTGTAATGCATTATGCCCCGATGCTAATTGTAGTGCATTATGCCCCGATGGCTAATTGTAATGCATTATGCCCCGATGGCTAATTGTAGTGCATTTTATGCCCCGAATGGGGCTAATTGTGTAAAGCCCATAGTGTAGACCCGATAGGGGCAAACTATGGGTAGGGAATATTTGAATATGAGTCCCGAAGGGGCGGCTTGTGAAGCATAATACAGGGCCTTTAATATGAGCTAAACGCGAGGCTTTGGCGCAGCCGAAATTTCTCAGATTGAGCTAGTACACTATCAAGGTAGTATTTTCGACTTTTTCTGCGTCAAAGCCCCGTGATTTGCCGATCGTAAAAGGGGCTGTATTTACTAATATAACCCTTTTACTATCGGCAAACCACGGGGGCTTTCACGCTAGAAATAAGGGGCTTTCAGGCTAGAAATAATCGAAAATTCTACCTTAACAGTGTACTAGTACAACATGTCAATTAAATTGTGGGATACAGTTTTCTTAATTTTATTCTTGCATCCGCTGTTGTGAATTGCCATCTTGCTATTACTTTTCTTGCGTTCCTTGCCATTGTCCAAGCTTTTACTTCTTCATCAAGAATCGTTATTTCACCCAACCTCTGATCTAAACATTGACGACTTAAATGGCTTAGTTCTATTTCTGCCATATTCAACCAACTTCCGTGCTTTGGCGTATAATGGATTTCAAATCTATCCGCAACTCTCTTAGCTTCAGATGGTTCAAATGTTTCATATAGAGAGCATTTGTGATGGGTATTTAGATTATCCATTACAAATATTATTTTTTCTGCATCCTTATAATTTTCATGATCTATTATTTCTCTAATATAATAAGCCCAGTCAGTCCTCGTGCGCTGAGTAGTTACTTTGGTAAAACGTAACCCCTGCAAAGGCTCAAAAGCCATAAAAATACTAGCCGTACCATTCCGTTCATATTCTGTATCAAATTTTTCCACTTCACCTGGTTTCATGGGTAATGATTGCCTAACTTCTTGTATTAATTGCTTGCTTGATTCATCCATGCACACTACTGGAAATTTAGAATCATAAGGCTTCTTGTATATGTCTAAGACTTCTTCCATTTGACAAACAAACTCTGCATTTCTTGCAGGCGCTATGCACCATTCTTTTTTTTGCCAAGGCTTAAGTTCATTTTTTTTAAAACCCTGCCAATTGTGTTGGTTGAAACTGATTCGACATATTTACACTCTACCATCCGATCTGCGAGAAGTCTTAACGTCCAATGCGCATGCCCTTCCGGTGGTTCACTGCAGGTAAGAGCTATTAAATATGCTTCTTCCTCGCCTTTTATAATCTTCTCTCTATTGCCATGTGGGAGTAATTTTCTATTTATAGTATCTTCAAATCCCTCTTCAACTAGTGACTTACGAATTCTTTCCACTGTTTTTACACTAACGTAGAACGCTTCCGCAATTTGAGGATCTTTCCAGTTTTCACCTTCTTCTCCACAATCCGCTTTTAATAAGATACGAGCCCTATCCAGTTTTTCTTTACTGGCTCTTCCTACCTTGAGTAGTTGAAAAAGTATTTCTCTTTCATCGGTTGATAGTTTTACAACGTATTTCTGAGTCATA
>JACCVN010000285.1 GCA_013698165.1 Parachlamydiaceae bacterium
CGGGATTGGCACCAGACAGAACCAAGCTTACTTCACGAATTGCTCCATGAAGAACCTTTCCTGCCCGCTCAACAAGTTCGTTTGCCCAAATGGACAGATGGTTGATGTCGCCATGCTCAAGGAGACCACGGGTGTGTGTAGCCTTGCCGGATGCGTTGAAGAATCCATAGGCATAAACACCATCGTCTCGGTTTTCTAAAATAGCGTGACCGAGAACGTTCTCGGGATCACTATGACCGTGCTGCCATACAAGAGGGACCTTCATCTGGTCTTGATGCCTGAAGGCACCAGACATGATTGTCCGTCCATCTGAACACTTTAGCCCGGCCTTAGTTGCGTATCCGCTAAAATCAGCTTCCATTTTGACTGTTCCTTTCCAAAGACTTAGTCCCTGTACTTTCTACTGGTTGTGGCATGTTGCTGTTTACAAGTTTATCAGCCTTCGGATCTTTTGAAGGCTGAAGCCCCATGAAACCTCTGATTTCGTTTGCTGTAAGAATCTCATTACGAGTAAACTTATCAGCAATCTCAGCAAGATCATTTACAGGGACAAGTTTGAACGGATTCGTGAAATACTTGATCCGCTCTCTATTACTAATACCTACTCCGCCAACAAAGGCTCTTTGCATTGCTTCAACAATGCCTGCTACAAGAGGCTCAATGGTACGGTTGAAGTAATTCAACATAGCTTTCTCGTCGGCAGTACCGTTCATGACTTCCTCGGTAAGGCCGAGTTGGCCATACAGCATGGTGGTAAGGTACTCGACTTGTTTGAGGAGGTTGTTTTCGGCCGGTCGGTTTAGCTGAGTGATCTTCTCAGTGGCGTCGGTATAAGCAATACCGTATTGACTCCCCTTTAATTGAAACTCGATGTCTTCTCGTCGTTTATCGGCCGCCAATCTTTTAGCTTCGGATTTGATCACGTATGGAAGCTGGATGATTAGATCCAATTTCCCAGAACCAGATTGCTCATCGACAGCATCGAGCAGATTAAGCTTTCGAATCAATCGCTGAAGTGTCGAGTTTGGTTCATTCATCACCGAATACAATGGGTTTTCAACAATAGCCACATTACGCTTTTCCAAGACAATTTCTTGTCGTGATCCTGTTGCAATGTTATAAAGACTAACACGGACGTGTCTAGGATACCAAGCAACTACATCGCCAACACGAAGCGTTAGAATGTCAAACACTTTGCCTGTGGCAGGATTAACAGTGGTGTCTACTGGAACGATAGCAGCCGATCCCTTATCAAACATGGTCATACAAATGTCTTGTTTGAACGCTCGTGGCGCTTGGTCCAGATTAGGTTCAAGCGTAAAACATTCGTTTAGCTTACTATCAGAATCTTTTTCGTATCGACCACCCTCATCTAACATAACGTGTCGAACGTCAATGGCAGCGAGATCCACACTTAGTCTTGTATAGATAGCTGAGATGATTGATCGTTCGTTTGTGTATCGAAGTCTTGTTCGATCTGGCCTAACGTTATAATTAGGGCCCATTCCATAAAGGACGTCTTGATTCGACTGTGTTTGTTCATTGTTTTGGAATGCGTTCCACATTCGTTTTACTCGATCAATAACCGGCATAAATCACCTCCCTTTGTTATACAACTACGGGTCTAAGGACTTCTCGACTAATAACGTCGATTGATCTTACTCTAAGAACTCCGAGACCTTCATGAGCAATACGAGATTTTCCAACGGCAGCGGTCTTTGCAAATTTAGCAGAACTAATCGGCGGTATACGAGAATTTCTGACTTTGTTACCGCCAGCCAGTAAAGCGGCTGCAAACGCTGCTCCAGCAGCAACTTTGGCAACAGTTTTCTTATTTCTATTAACATACTTAACCGTGCGTTTTGTACCTCTACCAATGGCTTTGCCTGTTGAAACAGATCCGCTAACTGCTTTTCGAACGCCCCACTGCATTCCTTTAACACCGAAGTGTTCAAGGTAAATATCTTCATCGATGACCATTTAATCACCTCCTTCTATTTAAGCGTTCCTTAATGCTTCAGCGATTCTTCTGTCATACCTAGCATTAAGAATAGCGGAAAAGTTTTTAAGTTGACTAGCGTCCATGTGACCTTCACGATGCATCCGATTAAGAGACGATACTTCTACGTTTCTTCTAGCATTAATTAAATCTTTTGCAGATTTAGTCCTACGAGGACTATCACCAGGAAACGGAGCAGAGGTTCTTGTGCTTCCATAAGCATTAAGAATCGTAGATGCATATGATGCTACTACAACCACAGCTAATGCTTTATTTACATTACTATTTATACGTTTCTTTCTAGCTCTTAGTTCAGCAGCAGTAAGTTTAGGTTTAGATTTAGATTTAGATCCAGATGTATTTCGAACACCCCATTGCATTCCTTTGACGCCAAAGTGTTCTAGGTAAATATCTTCCTCAATGATCATTCAATCACCTCCTTTCGTTTAAAACAACATTATGCTCTACCCGTAATAAACAATTTGTCACCACCATGTAAAGCAATGAGATCTCTTGCTGTTGCCTTACCAGTTTTAATTCGAGCTTTTCTAACTTCTAGTTCTCTAACTCTACTTTTTGCAGCTCCGGTAAGACCTTTATTTCTTGCAACACTTACGGCCGAAGTTTCTGTAAGGGTAAATCTAGCTTTTTCTCCAACGGTAGCTTTTCCAGAAGCCACTCGCTTAGCTCTGTTTAAACGATTTTCACGTCGAACACCCCACTTCATACCCTTAGTACCAAAGTGAGTAAGATCTTCTGGGTTTGGTTTTTGGTCGAAAATATAGTCCATTCAAAAGCCTCCTTTATGGGCTCTATAGATTCATTCTTTGTAAACAACTTGTAATTTCTTGATAATAGCAAGAGGTTCTGGATAGTCTTGAGGAGAGAAGTCTCTAATCAAACCCGTCTTTTTATCCAAACTAAAGAATGGATCAAACTTACCTTCGTCAAGATCTGATCGATGAGCGATAAACAGAAATTTATCTTCTTCTTCAATAACTGACTTGACGACGGAACCTTTTTCTAAAAAGTCTAGAAGTTTATTAACTGCTTGATCTTTGTTCATAATTTACTTTCCGGCGTTCTCTGCCCAGCGACTAAGCCAAACAAGGTCTAGGTCTACATTGTCAAGACGAGTAATTTCCATCGCGCTTGGGTTTCCCCATTTCGCAGCTAGCTTACCAAGACCTTCGGTCGTCGTAGCGTAAGAAGTTCCCTTTTGAGAATCGAAAATATGAGGTATCCCATTAACAACTTCATACGCCATACTATGAGCAAAACCATACTCTTCAAAGACAACTTCTCCTCTAGCACGATTAGGTTGTTTACTCAAACTGTCTCTCAAATTATTAATACTATCTACTCGTTCCGTAAAGGCTTTATAGGTCCTTGTGTCGGAAGCCATCGGTCTAGCTCTACTAGAACCCTCCTCATTCAACATAGCAGAAAGAGAACTAACCTGGATAGGGTTTTTATCACCTTTAACAAGAGCATTAATCAAACCAGTTTCGTTTTGGGCTCGTCCCACAGCAGAAGTCGTAGCTTGAACGTCGTATCCTCGTCGACGAAGTTCATGAGTAAAAGTAGCTCGCCTACAGTTCATCGTACCACCCGGACTACCATAATTTGGGTTTACGCTCTTTGAAACATTACTAAGAATCTGACTTGCCGATAGATTGGGTGCCGCAAGGTCTTTGTTGATCTTAAATATAGAACCATGTTCTGCTTGTGATCGAGCTCGACGAATAGCAGAACCAATTGTTTCTTGATCTACGCGTGTCGACAAATAACCTACTGCTAATACTCCACCAACAACTGCTGCCCCAATAAGAACCTTCTTTTGAGTCGGTGTGAGTCTAGAGTTTCTAGTCTTCTCTGCTTGTTTAGTATCCCTAGATATCTGTTTTTCAGTTACATCACGCTTGTTTTTGAGCGTAGATCTCTTATAACCACTTCTAAGACCAAGAGGAAGAGCTTTAATTTCGCTGTTCAGTTCAGACACTAGAACCTTAGACTTTGCGGCTCTAGCTACTAAAGTTGCCGCTTTGGTATCTTTGATTCGTGTTTGTCTATTAGAAAGGCTCTTCACTAAACTATTACTATTCTTTCGAACGCCCCACTGCATTCCTTTGACGCCGAAGTGTTCTAAGAAGACGTCTACTTCTTGGTCGATCGTTGTATAGTTGAAATGTTCTAAATAAACATCCTCATCAATAACCATTCAAACACCTCCTTCTTACGGGATTGGCTTTATCATTGATCCAAAATATAGTTATCGAATGCTTTTTGCGATCTGTAAGTATCAACCGCTTTTTGCGAATCGGCCTGTGTAAACTCTCTTGATTTTCGTTGTCCTAAAGTCGTAGTTCCACGGAAAAACAATAACGGTTCTTTACTTCCGTAATTCTTGACGTCGTTAAGATCTACAATGGCATTATAGCCTTGTTTGGACAAATGATTAAAGTAAACTTTTTGTTTAGGGTCTTTTGCTTTGTTAGCTACACCTAAACGCATAACAAACTCATCTGCGCCCTTTTTTTCAACCCATTTCTCGCCGCGACTCATATAGCGTTCGAAATACTTATCCTCTCGATTAAGTTTAAAAACCTTTTTCATTATAGCAGCACTGAATTTTGCATCTGCTTCGGTTTGTGCTAAAACTTTGGAAAAGCCTTCTTTATCTTTTTCCCAAAGATTCTTAAAAGCTTTTACTTGTGTATCTC
>JACCVN010000286.1 GCA_013698165.1 Parachlamydiaceae bacterium
CCCTAAAGCCCAAAGATCATTGCTGCAATAAGACATGAAATTTGAAAGAAATGTTGTGTCACTGATAATCTTAGGAGAGGCTATTTTCCAGTTGATTGGTTTTCTATTCATTTCATTAGGCTTTTGAGCAGAGCCAAAATCTCCCAATTTACAAATGTTATCGTAGGAAATAAAGATATTCTCCAAGTGCAAATCTTGATGGACATAGCAGAGATTATGGACTTCGTTGACCCCATGAACAATTTCCTGAGCCATCTTTAATTTCTCTTCTACACTTAATTGGTTGTTAGCTAAATAAGAACGCAAATTGCATTTCATCCCTTCCAAAAGGAGCCCATTTTTCCCCACTCGGTAGCATTTACAAACATTTTTACAATTATTGAATACCTTATGTATAGATCCTTCTTCAAAAAATTTTTCATGAATATCATCATTTTCATCAGTTTGGGAAAGGCTATAATTTCCAGTTTTAGGAGTTTTGTCTGCAATCCAGGCTGAACCTTCCAATTGTGAAGATATATTAATTAATGAAGATTTGACGATAGCAAACTTTCCCTCGCCTAGTGGTTTTCCTTTCATTACACTTTCTAAATTATCAGGAACGAAAATTTTTCTTTTAAAATGCGTAATGACAGTTCCGAGATCGGAAAGATATTCTATTGTGCCGCTTAAATTTCCCTGAGTGAATTTTTTTATGCGACAATCGACCCCATCATTCAACCATTTTAAATATTGACTATTGATAAATGAGATATGTGATTCAATATCTAAATCCGTCATTCCTTTTTCTTTTGCAATCTCACGAAATAAATTATCTGGAAGTCGATTAACTTTAATTTCCTCACTTTTACCACTACTCAAATGCAAAGTGATTTTTTCCAATAGGGCATTTAAAGTAATTGAGGGTTTTAAAATTTCGGAAGTTAATTCCGCCACCGATTTATCCATCTGTGATGAGTTTACAGGAAGCGTAGAAGAAATGAAGGGTTGTCCATTCGTAGAAATTTTATTAGAAATTAAATTATTAATGTTGTTCATTTAGTTTCCTTAATCAACATGTCTTTATCTTACAAAATACCTGTTGCGATGTTTACTGAGGGATTACTAATAATTGTTTTAGTTTGAAAAATTAATCTTACTGTACTTAAAGCTTAAAGTCAATACTTATTGTGATTGGGGTAATGTATTTTTGACTTTCAATAATATAACTTTGAATAGTCATTGATAGGGTAAATTCAATACAAATTTAAACTAATAAATACCATGCACATCCTACTAGCATGATAAAAAATTGAGATCGGTAATGCTTTTTACCTGTGAAGACTCTAAGCTACTAGGAATTCTTTCAGTGTTAGGCTGATTAATTAGGTCTTTTAATTTAAAAATCGTTTAATTATAAGCGTCTTATTATTTAATATGTTATTATAAAAATATAAACGCTTGATTTTTACTGCTCATCTATAACGTTATAACAGCAATAAGAGACTTCTTAACAAGAGGTAGATAAATGAATAAAATGGATATCGTTATTGAAAAATTATTGGACGATTACATCGATGTCAATCTAATTGATGGGGAATGGAACTCTCTAATTCCAAGTCACTTACGCCATGATAAAATCAAGGAAGACCTTAAAGCTGATGCTCAGCTACCTGAACTGTCAATTCTCTTGGAATGTGCAATTAAAATTTTGTCAACTGAAGACAGCAAGCATTATTTAGATCTACGCGACTATGAAAAAATGGTTAAGCAATTCTCCGAAGCAGGAGATTACATTGAAAAAATTGATCTAACCAAACCCATTGAAGAAGACTATGCATCGCTTCTCCACTTTGATGATTCCACAATGCAATCAATCTTTAAGATTGCACAAGAAAAATATAATGAAAATAAAATAGAAGAAAGTTTTTCGATTTTTGCTCTCCTTTCGACTTTAAAGCCGGAAACTTTTGATTATTGGTACCGCATGGGAATCATTGCTCATCAAATGCAACAATACGCTTTTGCCCTTAAAGCATTCACAAATGCGACTTATTTCTATCCAGATCTGCTGGGTTCAAGAATCTTTTCTGCCGATTGCCACCTGAAACTGGGCCAAATTGAGAATGCAAAAACTGAGCTCAACGAAGCAAAGATCCTCATGGAAAAAGAACAACCTGAATCCTATTGGCTTGATTTGTATTCTCAATTTGAAAACAACTTAAAAGCTGCTTAGGCTAAATTTCTATATTTTTAGCGAGGTTTTATGAATAATATTCAAAACTTTTTTACAAATTTAGTTTCTCAAGTAATTAATCAAAGCCCTTCGACTACAACCGTAGAAATTATGAAACAAGTTGTTACAAAGGAAATGAATAAGCCTGTATCACAATCAACTGCGCGCCCAACAGGAGTACCAGAGCAGTCTAATGTTAAAGGAGAAGCCGACAAAAGCACTCTCCAAAGCAA
Organism: Parachlamydiaceae bacterium; assembly: GCA_013698165.1. GTDB lineage: Bacteria > Chlamydiota > Chlamydiia > Chlamydiales > Parachlamydiaceae > JACCVN01. The sequence continues at coordinate 2,449 of JACCVN010000286.1, forward strand.
ATTAAAGGACAGTGTTACCGACCCTAATAAAGCAGGACCTCTTTATGTACTTGCTGAGGCCGGTGTTAAGGCCATCCGTCAAGTATGGAAAAATCGCACTGAAATCAGCAACCGTATCAGCGATCAAATATCTTCATCCTATATTGTCAGAACTCTATCAAGAATATTCGTCAAGGAAGATGACAATCAAAAATCGGCTCAAACATCAGCTAATTCCACATCAGAAAATGTTACTTTTAAAGAATCAACTTCTAAAGAAAGTGGTATCGCAGATGGAAGCATTCAGAAAGATGGCGCTACCCCTGAAGATATACAGCTATCAATAGATTCTATTAAAGATTTAAATGCCAATTCTGAACAAATTCAAACTGCTATTAGAGAGTTAGTGACAACAGTGACTAATGCCATGCCAGGTGCTTCGGATATTAAAAAACGAGATGCTATAGCAGAGGCGCTTATCTCTACTTTAAAGCAGATCGGCTTGCCAAAAGAAAACCCCTTAGCCAACAGCCTGGTTTCATTTGCACTAGGTGAAGTACTCTTGCATCCAAATAATAAAAGTACAGATTTCCAGGATGTCGAACGTTTTATCACTAAAGGCGCACGTAATCCGGTCGGATGTGCCGAAGATCTCTGGCGAGCGATGACTAGAATAAAAATATATAATAAATCTGATCTACCGTTAATTGATGGCAGTAAAATCCCTATGAATAACCCCGAAGAGATGGATCTAGGAAGGAGTAATAATATGAGAGACACTCTCAACTTTTTATTTCAACATGTTAGCCAAACCGATCAAGAACTAATCCCCCTCAATGAAGCGGGGAATTCTCAAGGTAATGCAGCTAAGTTAGGAGAGGGTCTGGCAGGACGGCTGAACACTAAATTAGAACAAAATAGAGATAAAATTGACGAAAAAGCAAAAGAAAGCATAACAAAAAAGATGCTACTTATGTTAGGTCTAGGGGCTCAGGAACTTTATTCACAACCTGCAAACTGGACCATACCTACAGAATGGAAGCCCCCAAATAGTACTGGAAGTTTTCAAGTTGCAGAACTCACCTCAGGAATTGGAGATCGGCTAGCTCCACTTAAATATGGAAGAGAGATCTCAATAAAAATCAAAGAAGATGGCGGGCTTGACTATATCCTTGAGCAACCCATCACTTTTAAAAGCCGCGGAGATATTTCTTCTGATCCTTTAGGTACATGTCGTGTGCAAACGAGATTTTCATTTGATAAGGACATGAAATGCATTTCACAAACACAGGAAGTGAAAGCTGCAGAAATAGTGAATTAATTCAAAATATATGCAATGGCAATGTCATTATGCCCCGGATAGCACAATATTAACTGGTATTTGTTAAGCCCAATGCATTCGCAGCGCTTTTTAAAGTGAAGAGGACTTATTTACACTGAAATGCTGTTTTTTCGCTGAGCCCTTTACTTCTCGTCTTTATTGTGGGCATAATAGCACACTGTTAAGGTAGAAAATGTTTACTTGTTGCCAACTCCTCAGATTCAGTTATGTCGAGTAAATGTCCCCGGTGTTGCAAATCAACACCGTTGATATAAAAACTGTTGCCGCATGTCAACTGCAAATCAGTGTTTCCTTTTAGATTTTTTTAACTTGCCTCTATTTTCTATTTGACATTTAGCATGACCTATTTAAAACACTTGACCTTTCTTTATTTTTCATATATATTTTATTCTCACCTAACATAAGGAAAATTCATGCTGTATTTAAATTTTGGTTACACAGGTTTAAATGAAATTTTAAATGAATCTGACATGTATGAATTAAATCAAACCATGCCTGATTATCAACAAAACTTTGATATTGAACATTTGATATTGCCTTATAGAGTAAAAAAAATCTGCAAAGAAAATATACCACCTAACTTATCAATTAAGAATTCTCCAAATAATAATATTGGAATTTTAAAAGATAAAACAAACATTATGCATATTTCATCATCTGGCAATGTGAATTCCTCAACAAAAAACTCCCACGGCATTTCAGATAAAAAATGGATTAAACTCAGAGATGCCAATAATTTGAAGGGAGTGTATCAATCTTTTAAAATTCAGAAAAGCAGTAGAAATATAAATTTAGATGCGATTTTTAAAAAATTAAATTGCATTCTTATTGAAAGAAATAATAGTGGAAATATTGGAAAAGGGGAAATCTCAGAATTTAAAATGATATTTAATTTGTTTGATTACGTCATTGATAAACAAGCACATAAAATTAACACTAGGCTTTTAAAGCAAATGTTTTCTTTATATTGTGAAGTTATTAAACACTATAGAAATGAAGAAATACCTCACCTTTTTCCTTTGTACCTTACAGACCGAATGTTCCAAATTTCAGAAAATATAGCTTCTGCATCAAGGAGAAATAACAAAAAAAACATCCATATTAAAGAACTGAGTAATGCGCGAAGAATCAATCATACTTTATCAAAAATTACTGAAATAATTTTTTATCCTATAGATATAAGTGGGGAAGTTTCTGATTCTATACGAAATACTTTAACCACCCTCGGCGAACCGTCAGTAATTTCTTTTGTTAGTCATTTAAATTTAATAAATACTTGCATTTGCTTAGAAAAACTGACAGAGATCTCTAAAGAGATCAATCGAGCCAAAATTTCTCCTAGACAGACAAGACAATTCTATTACTATAAAAAAAAGTAACGGCTCTAGATCGTTAATGTCTTTAATGTGGATCTTATCATCAAAAAATGAGTATTTTCTGTACTCTTAACTTAATGTTTGCATTAAATGCTGTCATTTGTTAAATTTGGCGCAGATTTTTTAAATATTTAAATCTTCTAATCTATAAATAACTCTACATCAAAAGGATTTTTAATGGTGCAACCACCAGTAGGCCCACAAGCAAGTTGGACACAATGTATTTTTGATAAAACAACGAGCATCGTCGTTTTCCCATATAAAGCTGTAAAATTTTCATTAGAATCTACCGTAGCCACTGCGCAATTCAGTTGGAATCACGGTATAAAGCAAAGCTATGATTGGATCGTAAATCCCATTTTAGTCCGCCCAGCAGTATGGGTATGGAAATGTGATGCAATGCTACCTGTGAGAGCTGTTTCATATTTTGGAATAAGTGTAGGTGTATATAGCGGTTTAAGGAAAGCATATCAAGTAGAGTGGCCAATTCTTCGCGGCACATTCAATTATTTATCTAATAAAGCTGAATTAATTACAGAAAATATTAATTTAAATATTATAACCGAGCCAATTAAAAATTGTGTATATGAGAACATATATGATCCATTAGCTGGCTATGTACATAAAGGAACTAGCGAATTAACAGAGCAAATCGTCTTGACAATTAACGAGATTTGGAACAAGCATATGACATTAAAAAATGTCGCACAGTTTGGTATGAATACATCGTTTAATTTAGTAAAGGGGACATGGAATGCAGGAACAACCCTTATTAAAGAAGCACCTTGGCAGCTATGGGCTTATCTAGGAGCTTATACAACAGTAGCTCTTGTATCTATTTATGGCAGAAAATTCACAACTGAATGGCTTGAATATTATTATGCATCTAAAAAATCCCACATTGGCGACCCAAACATAGATATTCAGTTCATAAAAGCTTCCAAGCTTTCCTCTACGACAAAATACCTGTCCGAAACTCGATTTTTACGCAGATTTTTCCCTAAAAATGAGAATCCCATCAAGCCTATCTTCAATGATGAGGTCCAAGAATTGATTGACCATATTGTAAAAGCAAACAATAATGTTACAAATGATCCAAAAAGTTACCGCTCGTTTCAAAACGTCCTGCTTTCCGGGCCCCCAGGAACAGGAAAAACGATGGTCGCTGAAGCGATCGCAAAGCAAGCTGGGTTTAACTGCGTTCTATTTTCTGGTGCTGATCTTCAGCAGCTTATTCCTAAGAAACAAGCTGTCTCCAAGTATAATGACATCTTGGATTTTATAAAAAAACAGGAAAAACCCACTGTCGTTTTCATCGATGAAGCTGACGTATTATTCCCGAATAGAAAAAATATCCCTGCAGATAAAATAGATGGGATAGAGCGATTGGAACTTATTAACGCCATCTTAAGGAGCATCGGTTCCAGCAAAAAAGTGATGTTTGTTTTCGCTACTAACTTAAGTGAATCCATGGATCCGGCAATCAAAAGCCGTACCGGTTTAAAAATTGAGGTTGGACTTCCTAATTATGAGAGTCGAGTTAAAATCCTCCAGATGTATATCAAGCAAGCTTTTAAAGGAGAAAAGGAGCTTGAAACATCGCTTCATGAAAAGTCGATCCAATTGATTGCCGAAGAAACAGAATATCTCAGCGGAAGAACTCTGGAGCAATTAGTTAATCATCTTGTCCACGCAAAATGGAATACTGACGATCAATGCCTTACTGAAGAAATGGTTCATAAAGCTGTTCGACAGTTCGTCCTGCAAGAACGCGGCCCAACTATCTTCGAGCGTGCTTGGACCTGGATCAATTCTCACATCAATAAAGTTAAAGTGGCATTTAAGGATGTTTATTATCTGGATATTCTCCGTTTATCCAAAAAACTCAATAGGTATATTGAACAAACCAAAGTCTCAATGAGAGGTAAGGTAAACGAGCTTAAAGATAGATCTTGGAAGGTTTTAGGATACCCAACCACCAAAATAAATCCTTCGGAAATACTGCAGAAATGATCTTTGACATTATGCGAAAAGTAGCTTAAAATTTCCGAACTATAGAGCTTTAGCGGGCGAATATATTTAGGATATACAAATCCCCAGAAGCATTTTATTTCAGAGGAATAATAGTCAATGCAATGCCGGGAAGCATAAATCATGGAAATATATTCGCCACGCTGTGGCTAAAATATACTTTGTTTGGGTTCCCATAGTTTGTGCTTCCTGGCAGCTTCACAAGCCACCCCTTCGGGATTTATATTCAAATATTCCCCACCCATAGTTTGCCCCTATCGGGACTACACTATGGGCTTTACACAATTAGCCCCAATTCGGGGCAATTGCATAAGTTCCAATAAATAAATTTTATTTTTTTATTTCAAAAAAAGGCTCCACAGGGCATCACGAGGCTTCTGACACGCTCAAAACCAAAGGAGCCAAAATGTCTATTATAGTTTATCAAAGTTTTGGGAGAACATTCCCACATTCGGGGCATAATGCAATATAATTAGCCCATTCGGGCAAAATTTACTCAGTTTTGAAGGACAAAATTTGACAAAAGGCTGAACTTTACACCTCAAATTAACCCTCTAGGGCAGCCCCGAATGGGGCAAATTGTGTAAAGCCAATAGTGTAGCCCAATCGGGGCAAACTATGGGTAGGTAATATTTGATTATAAGTCCCGCAGGGGCGGGTTATGTAAGCAGCGAAATTCGTTGGTGAAAATTAATTCAAATTTTATTAATATATTAGATAAAATTTTACACGGCCTCATTCATGAGCCATCATCAAGTCAATCAACTTATTCACGTCATGTGGTCAACCCTTGACCAAAAATATTTAATCCCCAAATCAATAAATGACGAATTGCATGCATATGTTTCTACCGTAATTAAATCTAAAAATGGGCGAGTGCTTTTGACTGGTGGCTCCAATGATCACATTCACCTGCTCATTGTATTATCTCCTGAAATATCTCTAAGCGAGCTTCTTAGTCATGTTAAAGCATGCTCATCCAAATGGATTAAATCTCGTGAATCAATTGACCCCGAGTTTAGTTGGCAAAAAGGATATTTAGGTATCAGCACACAAGAAAGTAGGATGGATTCAGTCTGTAGCTATATTAGAGAAGACGAAAAACGACATCAATTTAAGAAACAAAGTTACACAGAAGAGCTTCGCTCTATCTTAGAACATCAAAATATCAAATACGATGAAAATTATTTTCTCCAAAATAGCTTTACCAACATACTTGTACATGCCGTCTGGTCAACACATAATCGCACGCCAAGTTTAAACGAATCAGTGCGTAATAATTTGTATAGCCAGATAAATAATGCTGTTTCAGGTTTTCGTGGAATTGTTCATGAAATCGGAGGGGTCGAAGATCATGTTCATCTGCTTATGGAGATTCCAAAGGATCAAACTTTATCCGATGCAATGAGAACAATTAAAACTGTTTCGACACATTGGCTAAAACTTTATGATGATTCTAAGTATCGAAATTTTGAATGGCAAACAGGATTTGGGGGTTTTACAGTAAGCTTATCTCATTTAGAAACTGTAAAAAACTACATTCAAAAACAAGAAGAACATCACCGTCG
>JACCVN010000367.1 GCA_013698165.1 Parachlamydiaceae bacterium
GCCAAAGCCTCAGGGTAGAGTTCATTAAAAGACCCTGTATTATACAATGTAGGGTCTTTTAATGAGCTCTACCGCCAGAGCTTTCGCGTTGCCCAAATTCTCAGATTCAGCTATGTTGAGTATATGACTTCAATTCAAGATTTTTGCATAACCGCATATATTCTCGGATCTGCCATGAGATTTTGGCAGTATTATTCTCATATACGACCATTTACACACCTTCAGTTCTATATACTGAATAACATAACGGCAAACGCACACAAATCTAGGGCCAAAAACTGCAATCGAAGCGAAAACTTCATTATAAGCCGAAAAGAACAGTGCAAAGCCCCTTTTCCTTTAGGAGTAAATAGACAATATGCCTCATGAAACCATCACAGTCAAAGTCGGTGAACAAGAGCTCATTTTTGAAACGGGTAAAATTGCTCGTCAAGCTAATGGAGCAGTCTTAGTTAGATGTGGAGACACGATTATCTTCAACTCAGCCTGTGCCGCTACTGAGGCTAAAGCTGCAGCGGATTTCTTTCCTTTAAAAGTTGATTACCAAGAGCTTTTGTCATCCGCAGGCAAGACTAGCAACGGTTTTATTAAACGCCAAGGCCGACCTTCTGAAAGAGAGATCTTAACGTCACGCTTGATTGACCGTCCTCTTAGACCAATGTTCCCTGAAGGTTACTTCAACGAAGTTCAAGTTCTTTCATACGTCTGGTCATATGACGGCAGTATTGCGCCAGAGCCGCTTGCCATCTGTGGAGCTTCGGCTGCACTCCTCCTTTCAGACATCCCGTTAATTAAGCCTGTGGCTGCTGTGCGCGTAGCTTTTATCGATAATCAACTAGTACTGAACCCCACGATCGCTAAACAGCGTGAATCTAAGCTTGACTTAACTCTTGCAGGTACAGAAGACGGCATTTTAATGATTGAAGGCTATTGCGATTTCTTAACTGAAGAGCAAGTCGTTCAAGCGATAGAACTAGGACACTCCGGTATCAAGACGATTTGCAGCGCCCTGGATGCGTGGCAGAAAAAAATCGGAAAAACAAAGAATCTTGGCACTCTAAAACAACTGCCTGAAGGTCTTTTAGAAGCTATCGACGCTTCCTCTTCTACACATTTGGATCAAGCCCTACGCATAGCCGATAAGCAAGATCGCGAGCAAACATTGAGCGAAATCGAGACCTCAGTCATTAAAGAACTGCTCCCTGAAGGCGAACTTCCGAAATACAGCGAGCTAGACATCCAAGCGGCCTTAAAGCTGATAAAAGCCAAGCACATGCGCAAGATGATCCTTACAGAAGATCGTCGCAGCGATGGCCGCAACAGCAAACAAATCCGCCCAATATTCATTGAACAGCATTATCTCCCACGTGCTCACGGAAGCTCACTATTCACTCGCGGTGAAACGCAAGCCATGGCAGTTTGTACGCTTGGCGGAGAGAGCATGGCACAACGTTATGAAGACTTAGAAGGTGAAGCATCAAACCGCTTTTACCTGCACTATTTCTTCCCTCCATTTTCTGTGGGTGAAGTGGGCCGCGTAGGCGCTCCTGGTCGCCGCGAAGTTGGACATGGTAAATTAGCTGAGCGTGGACTACAAGCGATTCTTCCATCTAAAGAATCTTTCCCTTATACAATCAGAATAGAATCCAATATCACTGAATCTAACGGTTCTTCATCCATGGCTTCAGTATGTGGTGGATGCCTGGCAATGATGGACGCCGGTGTGCCAATTAAGCGTCCAGTTGCAGGTATTGCGATGGGATTGATCCTGGAAGGCGAAGAGTATGCTGTCCTTTCAGATATTTTGGGTATTGAAGACGCCCTTGGCGACATGGACTTTAAAGTCACTGGGGATAAAGACGGCATCACAGCGTTCCAGATGGACATCAAGATTGAAGGCATTACTCCCGCGATCATGAAAGTCGCTCTAGCGCAAGCGAAAGAAGGCCGTATCCACATTCTGGATAAAATGCTTGAAGCTTGCCCTCAATACCGCGAACAAATGTCTATCTATGCTCCACGTATTGTAACCATTCGCATCAAGCCTAGCATGATCGCGAAAGTTATCGGCCCCGGCGGCAAGCAAATACGAGAAATCACTGAGCAATCAGGCGTAAAAATTGACATTTCTGATGATGGATTAATTAGCCTTTCCTCTTCAAATGCAGGCGATATTGAAAAAGCAAAAGCCTTTATCGACAATATCACAGCAGAAATTGAAATTGGCCGTGTTTACACAGGTAAAGCGACATCGGTCGTTCCTTTCGGTGTCTTTGTAGAAGTGTTGCCAGGAAAAGAAGGTCTTTGCCATATTTCCGAATTTGATATGATGAGGATTGATAACATTGCCGACCATGTCAAGCAAGGTGATATCTTAACTGTTAAGGTGCTCGATATCAATGAGCGCGGTCAGCTAAGACTTAGCCGCAAAGCTACTTTGTCAGCACCAGCAGCCTAAAAGAACAATGCTGAATGGTGAGTGATTAGTGATTCACCATTCAGTATTTCTTTATAAACTATAAGGAGTCGTTATGTTTGGGACCGGCGAACTAATAGTCATTTTGTGCATCATTTTACTGCTTTTTGGCGGTAAAAAACTTCCGGAAGTTGCCCGCAGTCTCGGCAAAGGGATTCGCGAATTCAAAAAAGCTTGCTATGAGCCTGACGAAAAAGAAGAAAAGCATACCGAAGACTGAAAATGGAGGATAACCTGGAAATTCATGTCAGCTTCTGGGAACATCTTTATGAATTGCGTAAGTCACTTATCGCGGTTCTTGTCATTATTATGGTAAGTACAGGTCTCTGTTTCTTTTTCTACCAACCTCTTCTTCGAATATTTGGAACTCCCTTACAAAACCTTGGCAGCAATCTACAAATCGAAGAGCTTTCTTATAAACGCGTTCGAAATATGGGAAATAC
>JACCVN010000373.1 GCA_013698165.1 Parachlamydiaceae bacterium
TCGGTGTGCTATTGATTTTAGGCGTTCAATAGATGGATTAAGTTGCTTGATAGCAAGTGAGCTGAAACAAAACCCCAAAGAGGGGGTTTATCTTTTTTATAATCGCCATCGCGATAAAATTAAAGGTCTGTCCTGGCATAAAAATGGATTTGTGTTGTTCTACAAACGCATGGAGACTGGCCGGTTTTCTATGAATTTCAATAAAGCCACTGGAGCTATGGAAGTGAATACAGATGAATTTGGTTGGTTATTGGCAGGACTTGAGTGGCAAAAGATGAGGGGATGGAAGGAGCTTTCTTACGATAAATTTAGTTAAAAAAGACAAAATAAAGCTTGACATGGTTTTATGTAATTTTTTGAATTTTATAGGCGATGCCTGGATTCAGCTATTGGTGCCATTGAGCCTCGCCATAAATCAAAATGAAACGAAGATTTAAAATAAGGAGCCCCCAGCCAACCCGGAAAAATAGCATGCCCCATAACGCATCTACAGAAGGAAAAATCGATTAAAAAAACCAATGATATAATCGCGACACCAATAGATTCCTAATGATGTCGCATGGTTCATTCTGATTTTGAAACATTACAAGCAGCTTATGCATTCAGAGGCATAGAGCTTCATCAACTGCAAGAACGCCTCACCTCTCTAGAGGAGGAAAATGCGCGCCTGAAAGAAATGCTTAAGGCCCAACAAGAAGCGTTGTTTGGTAAAAAAAGTGAGACGAGCTCAACCATTGCCCCACCAGAAGATAATCAGGATGCGAATTTAGTCAATGAAGACGCTCCAGATACCAAGGCTAATTCTGGCACTATCATCGTTTCAGCACACACTAGGAAAACACGAGGGAGTCGTACCCTTGATGCTAAAAGTTTACCAAAGCACACGGTGATATATGATTTAATTGAAGAGCAAAAAATCTGCACTTGCTGCGGCAAACCCTTGCATTTTATTGGTCAAGAAAAATCAGAGCAACTCGAAATTATCCCTACGCGGTACTGCATTATTGAACACATACGCATGAAATATGGATGTCGTCCTTGTGATGCAATAAAGATGGCGCCTAAACCACTCGCACCGCTTCCAAAAGCTATTGCAGGCCCAAGCTTGCTGACGGATGTCATTTTAAATAAATACCAATATCATCTGCCTTTGTATCGACAAGCAAAAATAATGAAGAGCTATAGCATCAGCATTTCGGATAAAACATTGGCAAACTGGGTTATGGCGATTGGCGAAGGACTCATGCCCATCTATGATGCTTTGTGGGTGATTTTAGAAAGTCGTTATCTACAAGTCGATGAGACGCCTGTGAAGGTGCTGGAAACCAATAAAAAGGGATATGTATGGAGCTACTTTGCCCCTAATGTTGGGCAAGGACTAGTGGTTTTTGAGTTCAGCAACACCCGAAGTGGAGGGGTTGCTTTTGACCGACTGAAGAAATTCAATGGTCTTTTACAAACGGATGGGTATTCTGGATACAATGTACTACGTAACCGGGATGGAATAGTAGGCTTTGGCTGCCTATCCCATGCACGGAGAAAATACAGTGAAGTAGTCAAAATCAGCGGTGATAATCATGGAATAGCTCAAGAAATGATTGAGCGGATGAAGCCTTTATATGCCTTAGAAGCACGAATGCGAGACGCTAAACTTCACCATCGTACTCGAAAGAGACTACGACAAAAAATGGCACGCCCTATTTTGAAAGCTATTCATGCATGGCTGCGCGCTGTTAAGCCCAAAGTCCCACCAAAAAGCAAATTAGGCAAGGCAATTCAATATACATTAAATCAATGGCCTTATTTAATGACCTACTTAAGGCATGGCATGGCGGAGATAGATACTAATTACGTTGAGAATAAAATCAGGGAGATAGCCCTGGGTAAGAAGAACTGGCTATTTTTCGGGAATGAAGACTGCGGGAAAATTCATGCCTTGTTTTATAGCTTGATTATTAGTGCCGTGATTAATGATCTGAATCCAAGGGTATACCTTCATTATATCTTAACAAAAATACATGATATAAGACGCGGAATTATTGATCCTATAACGTTATTACCCGATCGCATTGATTGCAATGCCTTAGAACAGTTTGCTATGGAACAAATTGCCTTTGGTAAAAAAATGCTAGAAAGTGCGCAAGGGTAGCTTTGCTTCTATAGACCCCACAATACCTCATTAGTAGTAAGTTTATTAGGTGGGATTATTGGGGGTATACGCAACAATCCATTAACAGATGCGCCATTGTTTTCATTTACCTCTTCCTGCTGTATCAATCCAGGCACAATCAGTCTCACTTTTCATGCTTTATTGCCACAACTTGAACTTAATCTCACTCAAGGGATGTCATCACCGCGTTTACATGACCTGCGTCATTCATTTGCCGTAAACACTTTACTACGATGGTATCGTCAAGGTATTGATCCTAACTGCCGACTCATGTC
>JACCVN010000383.1 GCA_013698165.1 Parachlamydiaceae bacterium
TGCCTTGGATAATGCACAAATCAAATATGCAACGGTTCAAAACTGGTATTCGGGAAATCCAAAGACCGGGGAAGGTGGAGTCTACAATTTTGTGACTAAACGCGGACGCTGCGCTGGCGTCAATTCCAAAATCTCATGGACTCAAGTAGAAGTTGGCGCTGCCATTACCTGGAAATATCCTAGCTGCATCCTGCAAGGGGATAACTCGGTTGGCGAGTTTTATTCCGTTGCTTTGACAAATGGGAATATGCAGGCGGATACGGGCACGAAAATGATCCATCTTGGCAAAAATACTAGCTCTACTGTAATCTCTAAAGGTATCGCCGCGGATTTTTCACATAATAGTTATCGTGGACTGATCAAAGTCGTCCCTCGTGCGCAAAATGCACGTAATTATACGCAGTGCGACTCCATGCTTGTCGGAGCCAACTGTTCTGCCAATACCTTCCCTTACATTGAAGTGTCCAATTCAAGCTCTCAGGTAGAGCATGAGGCTTCAACTTCAAAAATTAATGAAGAACAGCTTTTCTATTTTCAAGCGCGCGGCATCTCTAAGGAAGACGCTATCAATATGATTGTCAACGGTTTCTGCAAGGACGTCATTAGCGAATTGCCCCTGGAGTTTGCTATGGAAGCTCAAAAGCTTTTGGCACTTAAACTGGAAAATTCTGTAGGATAACTCGGCAATATTCACAGCCGACATCCTAAAAACGTCAAAACAAATGGGTCTTAAATGTTAGAAATCAAAAATCTCTTCGCATCAATCGATGGCAAGCCCATTCTTAAGGGTGTCAATTTAACGATTAAGCCGGGTGAAATTCATGCAATCATGGGACCGAACGGCGCCGGTAAATCTACGCTAGCCAAAATTCTCGCGGGGCATCCTTCTTACGAAGTTGACGAAGGATCTGTCATTTATCAAGGGAAAAATCTTTTGGAAATGGAGCCTGAAGAGCGTGCGCACGCAGGTCTATTTATGAGCTTTCAATATCCAATTGAAATTCCAGGCGTCAGCAATACTCAATTTTTGCGCACAGCTTTAAACGCCAAACGCAAAGCCCACGGTGAAGCTGAAATGTCTCTACCTGACTTCGAAGAATTGCTTACTGAAAAAATGAAGATGATGGAGATTAAACAGGAATTTAAGGAACGTAACTTGAATGAAGGTTTTTCCGGCGGCGAAAAAAAGCGCAATGAAATTCTGCAAATGGCTGTTTTAGCCCCCGAGCTAGCAATTTTGGATGAAACTGATTCGGGACTAGACATCGATGCGATGCGAATTGTCGCTAAAGGCATTAACCTTTACAGCAGCAAAGATGTTGGATTGTTATTGATTACTCACTATCAACGCCTTTTAGATTATGTAAAGCCAACTTATGTGCATGTCATGCTCGATGGAAAAATTGTACAGTCCGGTGGTCCTGAGCTGGCTTTAGAACTTGAAAACAAGGGCTATGACTGGCTTGTTAAATCGCCTGAAGAGGAAATTGTAGAATGATGACTGAGCAAAAATTTGAAAGCGATTTGGTTAAAAGCTTGCTGGAAAATATTTACAATCAAATTGCAAAAACTGATGTCCTTGGACCCCTGCGCACAAAATCTTGGGAAAGTTTTCAGAAACTTGGACTTCCGCAGCGTAAAGATGAGCTTTTCCGCTACATTAATTTGAACCGTTTCTATTCTAACGAATATACTCCCGCCGAAAGCAAAGATCTCCAGAAAAGCGACATTGAACAGTTTATTCTGCCGGAATGTGGAAATTCCACACTGGTATTTGTGAACGGAGATTTTCAACCGGAATTGTCGCAAATGTCCGCTCTTCCCAAGAAAATGATTGTGTGCAGGCTCTCAGAGGCGATGCGTACATATGGCGCTTTAATAACAAATCAATGGGCCAGGTCTAACAAGGATGAAGTCGACCCTTTTGTTGCTATTAATGGCGCTAGCCATGGCGAAGGGGCCTTCATTTATATGCCTCCAAATGTTATTTGCGAAGCGCCGATCCAATTGCTATATGTCGTCGATGCTCCTGATCTACGTGCCATGATCATGCCTCGTTTGCACGTTTTTGCTGGGACGCAATCCTCGATTAAAATGATAGCTACTCATAGAGCGATATCAGGCCAAGGTTATTGTGTCAATCAGGTCACCGAAATTTCTCTCGAAGACAATGCGCATGTTCACCTTTCACAAGTCAATCAGCCTTCTGCTGACGATATTTATCATTTTGATGCCGTAAGAGCCTTTTTGAAGCGTGATAGCAACCTCAAAACTGTCGCTTTAACGCATGGCAGCATGTCGGTCCGCAATGATTATAAGATATCGCTATTCGGAGAAAATAGCCACGCCTGTCTCAATGGTGTTTGGACACTGAACGACAAACGTGAAGCGCATACCCATGTCCTCATGGAGCATATCGCCCCCAACTGCACTTCCAATCAGCTTTTTAAGGGAGTCTTGTATGACTATTCCCATTCAAGCTTTGATGGAAAGATCATTGTCGAGCAGCTTGCACAGAAAACAAATGCCTTTCAGCTCAATAACAATTTATTGCTGAGCGATGGGGCTAAAGCCGAAAGCAGCCCAAACTTAAAGATCTATGCAGATGATGTAAAAGCTTCCCACGGTGCAACAATTGGCCAACTTCCCGCGGAAGAGCTGTTCTACATGCGTACAAGAGGGTTGACAGAGAAAGATGCGCGGGAAATCTTAGTTGCCGGCTTTTGCCAGGAAGTTTACGATATGCTGCTACTAGATAGTGTTCGACCATAAGTTGCCTGCTGCGTCTTGCAGCAGGTGTTAATGTAGCTTGTATGCTGCATTTGAACCTGAACATTTGAACCTTCTGCGAGACGCGGAAGGCTACATTTGAACCTGCTGCAAGACGCAGCAGGCTACAATAGGTATAAATTATGCCGATGAACTGTTTCTCTAAGTTTGAAAAGTTGCGTCAAGACTTTCCAATGCTGCGAAAGTGCATGCATGGGCACCCCTTGGTCTACCTTGACTCTGCTGCCACTGCTCAAAAGCCGCAAGCGGTCATTGATACAATTACTGATTTTTACCAAAACCATTACGGAACTGTTCACCGTGCCATCTATGAATTAGCCACTTTCTCAACCCGAGAGTATGAAGACGCCAGGAAAAAAGTTCAGAATTTCATCAATGCCGAAAGCGCGGATGAAATTATCTTTACTAGAGGAACTACTGAATCGATCAATATGGTCGCGTATTCCTTCGGTAAGGCGTTCCTTAACGAAGGGGATGAGATCCTTATTTCTGAAATGGAGCATCATTCGAATATTGTGCCCTGGCAGCTTGCCTGCGAAGATAGGGGCGCTGTATTGAAGGTCGCTCCGATTGATGATCGCGGCGAGCTGATCATGGAAGAATTTAAAAAACTGCTAACTTCACGAACTAAAATTGTTGCCTTGACGCATATTTCCAATGCTTTGGGTACGGTCAATCCGATCAAAGATATTGCCGCTTTAGCGCATGCTTGCGGCGCTGTTCTACTCGTTGATGGTGCGCAAGCTGCCCCCCATATGCCTGTGGATGTACGCGATCTGGATGCTGACTTTTATGTATTTTCGGGACATAAGATCTATGGCCCTACGGGCATAGGCATTCTTTATGGCAAAGCATCGCTTTTGCAGCAGATGCCACCCTATCAGGGTGGCGGTGATATGATTGAAAAGGTGACCTTTGAAAAAACTACGTTTAATATTCTGCCTTTGAAATTTGAAGCCGGTACTCCCATGATAGCTGAAGCAATAGCACTTGGGGCTGCAATCGATTATCTTACAGATATCGGAATGGTCAATGCCCATGCTTGGGAGCAGGAGCTTCTATGTTATGCCACAGATCGCATCCTCGAGGTTCCGGGACTGAAGATCATCGGCAATGCCGCTCGCAAAGGGGGCATCATTAGTTTCGTTATCGATGGCCTCCATCATTTAGATGTGGGAACCATTTTGGACTTTCAAGGTATTGCCGTGCGCACCGGACATCATTGTGCGCAGCCTCTAATGAAACGCTTTGGATTGCCTGGCACTGCCCGAGTATCCTTTGCTCTTTATAACTCTAAAGCTGACATCGATAGATTTATTGCCGGCTTACATCACGTGATCAAGACGTTAAAGAGGTAAAGAACTTCTAAAGGACACTTCCAGTGCTTATTACTCTTGAACAAGCAGCCAAATCAATCATAAATGGCGGGGTTGTTGCCGTACCTACCGAAACTGTTTATGGTCTTGCTGCTTCGCTTACTTCTGAAAGTGCAATCAACGAAGTTTTCAGATTGAAGGGACGCCCTTCCGAAAACCCATTAATTATTCATGTCAGTGCATTAAGCCAGATTGAATCAATCGCTTCTGCTATTCCTGCGGATTTTGACAAGCTAGCTTCAAAATTTTGGCCTGGTCCCATGACCATAGTACTACCTATTAACGCTGATGCGGTGCCTGCTGTTGCCAGAGCAAATCTTTCCACTGCAGCTTTCAGAATCCCAAACCACACACTAGCATTAAAATTGATTGAGTTGGCTGGGCCACTTGTGATGCCATCGGCAAATCTCTCCGGAAGGCCTTCAGCAACCACTCCTGAGCATGTTGAAATAGATTTCGGAAGAAGTTTCCCTGTTTTAGATGGGGGCAAATGTTCGCGCGGTTTGGAATCGACAATTGTAATTTTCATTGAAGATCAATGGCATATCATTCGGCTTGGCAGCCTATCAGCCAACGACTTTTTGCCGGTATTGGGATATGCGCCAACATATTTGCAAAAAAAGACCGATGCTAAACCCCTTTGTCCGGGTCAGCTTTATCGACACTATGCCCCTAAGGCTAAATTAACAATGAAAACGACTTTCGATGAAAACTTTCAAGGCGTCATAGTGGGATTTAGTGATAGAGTCTATCCCAAAGGTGCAAGCCTTATCTATTTAGGTTCTTCTCGTGAGCCCCTCACTGTTGCAGAAAATTTGTACTCGGTGCTTCGCAATCTCGATGCATTTGGAATTACATCTGCGTTTGTGGATTGTAATTATCCCCAAGAGGGTCTCTGGGTCACCATTTCTGAAAGATTATCTAAAGCTTCATCTTGCCCAGATAGGGGATAAATACTGTTGACTTTTACTCTCTCTTACTATAAAAATCTAGCATGTCCGCTATAGAAAAGTTAATGTACTGGAGAATTGAATGGCGTTATCGAGATATTTGATTGGTTTGACTGCTTTACTGACTGTTGGAACGACTGCGGTTTATGGTGATACTGGCTCTGATGGTAAAAGTCGCTTTCAGCAAGATCTGGAAGAAAGCGACATGGAAATGTTGAATGACTTTATTAATTCGAAGAGGAAAATCCCTCTCATTGATAAGAGCAAAAAATTAAAAATCAGTGGTGAACTTCATACTGAATGGAATTATTACACTGAAAAAATTGATGGCGAAAATGTAAGAACCTTTGTCTTTCGCGAACAGGAAGTGCTCGGCGATGAAGTGTTTAATCCGGGCGAAACAATCGCAATTGGCCATAATGATTACGACATTGAATGTGATCTTTTTGTCGATTGGGATACTGACCGCACTTGGGCAAGAATACATCTTCGCTTTGATAACTCAGCCGGTGTAGATGATAATGGTTTAGATCCAAAGATAGACCCTAAAGGTTATCATGGAAGTGGGTATTGTGCAAATCTTTGCCTAAAAGAATGCTATGTGGGTTACGAGATATTTAAGTGCGGCGATCGTCGTCTTACTATTGAA
Organism: Parachlamydiaceae bacterium; assembly: GCA_013698165.1. Taxonomy (GTDB): domain Bacteria; phylum Chlamydiota; class Chlamydiia; order Chlamydiales; family Parachlamydiaceae; genus JACCVN01. The sequence goes on from JACCVN010000383.1 coordinate 5,766, forward strand.
CTAGGACGTCGCGGAAATATTTATAAGGCTTTTTATTCAGAAATCCAATTTGCCAGCCGTTTAGACGGTGTTATTTTCAAATATGCAAACAAATGGAAAAACTATACAGATTGGTACATTCAATGGGCAGGCTTCGTTGTCGATGAACGTGCAACTCAATATGCTTGGGTGGCAGAGCTTGGATTAAGCAACATGCTAAATGCAGGATTAGATTTTAAATACTCCTTCATCGATTGGCATAAAGGTGGACGCAATCGCTTTGGAAAGAAAAATCCGCTTGGCTTCAGATTTAAAGTTTCGCAATTCAGCTTAATCTATCGCATTAAACCTGAATTGTTATGGGGACATCAGTTCAGTGTATTTGGAGCATTCCTGGTCAACCATACACCATCAGGATATACGTATATTGATGGAACGCCAGGCATTAATGAAGAAGGTCGGGTTATTTATACACGAACTAAAGTAAAGATCGGTCGTCACCAAAACCTTGGCGCGTTTGTAGGCATTCAATTCCGCGAACTCTATCGTGAAGGTGACTGGATGTTTAAAGCACTCGTCGCTTATTGTGAAGCTCAATGCTGTCCCGATAATGATGTTCGAAATATCGGTACCGGAAACTTCTTGCGCGATAGCTTTACATCCGATGGTCGCGGTAACACAAACTGGAAAGGGTATGCAATCAAATTCGGATATGCAATCACTGATAACTGGGTAGTTGAAACGCAATATGACCACTCCTGGTCTATTGACAATCAAATTGCAGGAACTCATGGCTTTACTCGCTACTGCCTTGAGACAACCTACTCTTTCTAAGAGATAGGAACGTAGCTCGCTATCTGAATGGCGAGCTACGCATTTAAATCTCTTCCTTTCTAAATTTCCTTAGTTCCTGTTCAAATTACGAAAATCATGTATAGAATTTGCTTTTAAATTGTAGGTGGCTCATTCCGTTGCAGCCTATAAACATCTTTACATATCGATTTCATTAATGGAAAAACTTTCAAGTTGATTCAAAAGGGGTTATATGAACATGAGTGAAATTATATGTGAAAAAAGGAAAAGTCCCCAGTCCTATTGATTCTCTTTTCATCTTTAATCTACATTTTTTTATTCCCTAAAGCCTACCTCTTCAATCTCGGTGATTTTATCGATCATGGCACCCGCTTTATTGACTAGAGAGCCAAACACGAAAAGTATAACTTAATTGTTACTTTACCCATTTTCTGGGGACGTTTACTTTTTATTTTTATTTTTTATGATGTGGTTGAGATTTATTCAAAAAATATAAAAAAGTAAAATTTCATTTGGGCGTGACCTTATTGGGACCCTTGCTTATATTTTTTACTGACTCAGGATCTCCCAGCAGGCAAAAGACATCGCATGCAAAACAATTAAACCTTTGTAATGACTGATGTTGATATTACAACGGAGTAAAATCTTGTCTTTGTGCAGTTAATATCGGAATAAATCACAAACATCTAAGTTAATTGCATAGACATATTCACAAAAAATCCACATTAAGGAATTTGTCCAAAAACTCCACAAAATGAACACCCTTAGCCGCCGCATTTGCGGCTTACTCTATGACTTTGTCTACCACACACTTACGCGTGTGGCTATATGCTGCCGCATTCGCGGTTAGGGTGTTCATCTTGTGCAGTTAATAGTGGAATAAAATCAAAAACATCTAAGTTAATAATTGCTTCGACATATACACAATAAATCCACATTAAGGATTGTGTCCAAATACAGCACAAAACCAACACCCTAACTGAGAAATCTGATCTCACCTTTCCAATGTGCTACCCTACATGCAATTAAGGGGATTTCTGAGAACGAACTATATTTAATGCCTCTTCGTATGTCTCTTCATCCTGGGTATAGTATCCAAATTCCTTTTCAGGAATTTTTGTACTATATTGAACCTTCCCATCGTAAGCTGAAAAAACAACTATATTTGGATAATACAATTTTCCTCCATCGGGTTGATAATCATAAATATGCATTTTGACGTTCGATGGCATAAATGGAGCTGGATTCAGAAAAGGCTGCAATTCAGGAGTTGCATTAAACTCTTTCACCAGCTCCTCAACCCCATCAATTAACATTATTCTTCCTTCCTCTTTGCTTAGAACGCGAAAAACCTGAAAATTAAGGCCAACATTATTATAATAATGTTCATCTCCGCCCTCTGACCAACCTATAAATTTCATTTGATGGCGTTTCTCTAATATTACTGCAGTTTTGTGCATCGCCCGGCGTGCTAACTTTTCGCTTTCCGTGCGATTGTCACAACCCATAATGAACAAAAGTAAACAACAAAAAAAACAAATCCAAATAAATATTTTCTTTTTCATTAATTAGCTCCATATTTTCCTAAAAATTCACTGATATGACTTTCCATCGGTTCGCTATACGTTGGACTATCAAAACTATGATCCCAAAAATCCGCCTCGGGATGCGGTGCCAAAGAAATTATGGGAGCACTATCTTGTATTCCCCCTAACCATCTTTCAATCCCAGGAACAAAATCTCTTTCGCTTTCCAAATGTATAGCGTCGCCAAAAAGGCCTTTCGGCATATGTGTTGCTGGAGCCACCCCCATGAATTCGATATTTTTCATGATCTCTTTATCTGTGCGTCGGGCGGCAAGACCTGCAATGATGGCCCCCTGGCTATGTGCATCCTGAAGAAAATGCTTGCCACCTTCAGCAAAAAAATTCAC
>JACCVN010000411.1 GCA_013698165.1 Parachlamydiaceae bacterium
GTGCTAAACCAGTGCAAGATGATCTAAAGGCATCTTTACTTGGTAATTAAAATGTAACCTGCGTCTTGCGTAGCCTGCTGCGTCTCGCAGCAGGTATTATACTCAGATGCTTTTTAACACATCTGAGTCTGAACCTGCTGCGAGACGCAGCAGGCTACATGCTTCGGCATCCATCCGTCCTATCTGCAATTGTAATCGCAATTATCCATTCTGCTATATTCCGGAACTCTTTGTTGCATGCATCCTTGCACTCTAAAGCCTGTATTAAGCTTTGCTTTCTCCTCTGCAAAATATTGGACTCTCCTTATGAATGTCGTGGCGATTTCAAGCACAGTTTCTTGAAGCTGATCAGGAAATTGAAGGGCAGAAGTAATGATTAGATCGAGTTTTTCCCAAGTGATTGCTTGGGTAGTACCAGGAATATTAAAATCTAAACGGCTAATTTTCACCTTTTCTATAAATCTGCCGGAAATTGCAGCAACGACTTTATCTTCATCAGGGTAAACCAAAATAAGAATGTGAAAAAAAGGTAGTGGTGGATCTTCTCCGATAGCAAGGGATTCCGGATTGATATTTGCTTTAGAAAATAGCAAAGAGGTCGCATTTCTTAGGCTGCCTGTATCGATATCGATCTGTTTAATACCGGGTTTTATGACTTCAAGGACAATTCCGATGTTTTGAGGAATGTCATAAAGATATTGACTGCCGATCCATCTGCCATTCATCCTTGTGAGAAGGCCGGGATAGGGATAAATAGGATCTTCATAATGTGCTGAATATTGCGGAGTGTAGGTACTCCCTACAGGATTCAGGAGGATCGGTCCTGATTGCTGTCTAAATGGTTGTTGTGCATTTATTTGCTGGTAAGGTTGTAATGGCTGTTGCCCAGGCAGGGTACCAAGAGGATTTTGATTACTTGATGTAATTACAGGCTGGCCTACAATTTGAACAGGGGCTACATTGCTAAAGGGAAAAGGTGAATTAGATTGGTATGATGACGTGGAGGGCTGTATAGGTTGAGTAAATCTGCTCTGTAATGGGCTTGTTGGAAGACCTGGACCAGTATTTACTGCGTTAGGGTCGTAGTAATTGGTAATGATTGTCGATCCTTGGACCGATGAGGTAGAATAGGGTGCACTATATTGCCCCTCAAGGGATTGATACAAAGTTGTTGTTACAGTCCACAAAGCAAGGATTAAAAAGATTCGCTTTTGCATAATATTAGTCTCTTGGCGAGGGTGTTAATTGCTGTGAGGCAGAAGTCTTTCTAGCCTCGCTTTCAAGTTGCAATGTGATTGTCATCGCATTTGTAAGCTCTTGGGGGCCAAAATATTGAATGGGACCGGGATAAACATACCGGTCATCCACAGCCCATCCGTCACGGTTTTTCTGGAAGGCCATAAATGGCGCTCCTACTAGGTCCACAAGCGCTTTGGACAGGACCGGTTTAGTTTTTCCTCCTCTTTCTTCAATGACCATCATTGATGAAAGTGGAATACCGCTAATTTCCCAATCGGATAACGGAGATGTTAGCTTTTTGATGCAGGCGAGGTATCCTGTCGCCTCAGCTTGAACCAAAACTCCTGCCACTTGGCCCAACGCGTAGCAGTATTGAGCATCAAAGTTGGAGGGATAGCATGAGCGGCCTTCATAACCATAAAAATGGGGCAAAGGCTTGAAGGTCCCCTTATAAGAGCCGTTTGCTCTGCGCTTGGTAAGTTCTATGTTCAGTAAACTTATCATTAGCCGTTCTGATTCAATGTGTGAAACCTGGATATTGCCATGTGGATCTCTATCTTGCAAGAGCTGGAGTTTAATCTCATGAGGAAAAAGTTGAAAACAAGTTTTAGAATGTGAGCTAAGTCGCTCCTGGATGAAAGCGAGTTTTTTTTCCGGTAAGTCAAGTTGATCAAGGGAGGGAGCAATTGTTTTATCGGTGGTTAATAGGGTATTAAGTTCTTTAATCAGATCTTTGCACTCTGGAATAAACTCTAGTAACCCCTCAGGGATCAAATAAACACCATATTCTTTGCCTGCTGCAGCCCGGCGGCAGATGGTCTCGGCTAAGTCATGAACAACATCCTGAAGACTTTTTTTTTCTTTTGCAATTTCCTCACCAATGAGGGCGCCATTTGGTTGGGTGCGCAAAGCGCACTCTAATGTGAGATGTGAAGCAGTACGCCCCATCAACTTAATAAAATGACAATATTTTTTGGCAGAAATTGCATCGCGTTGGATGTTTGCAATGAGATCGCTATAGAGCTTAGAGGCGGTATCAAACCCGAAAGAGCATTCAATATTGTTATTTTTTAAGTCACCATCAATGGTTTTGGGAACGCCAATGACACTAGTCTGAACTTCACAAGCAATAAAGTACTCGGCGAGTAAGGCAGCGTTCGTATTTGAATCATCCCCGCCGATAATAATCAGGCCATCAAGGCCAAGATCATTGACAGTTTTTACTGCGGCAGCAAATTGCTCGGGAGATTCTATTTTTGTCCGTCCCGACCCGAGCAGATCAAAGCCTCCTTGATTTCGATAGGTGGAAATCAAAGTTTCGGTAATCTCGATCGCATGATTATTGATGAGGCCGCTAGGTCCTCCTAAAAATCCAATCAATTGACCATTTGAGTGATGTTTTTTTAGGTAATCAAAAAGTCCTGAAATCACATTATGGCCGCCGGGAGCTTGGCCGCCGGAAAATAATGCCGCGATGCGCAAGGGGCGTCGAGAGATAGGTGGGCCAGGTTTAAAAGTTAAAAGAGGTTTGCCGGCAGTATGAGGAAAGAATTTAGCCACATTCTCAGGTAAGCTTTGGGGGAATTCAGAAGTTAAGGGCGTTAGACTATCGGTATGTTCAAGAATGCGCGGGAGCGGAACACGATAATCCATACGCAGCTTGTTCAAAGAAAAGTCAGACGAATTCATTAACTCCCTCTAGGTATAAGCGTTGCTTTGAACCAATTCACGCTTTCTTCCAGGGCCATATTTCGTTCAGTTGAGTTAGAGAAGTCGTGATCGGTATTGGGCAGACGCATAAATTTTGATTTTCCTTCAGCATTTTCGCGGACTTTTTCGTAATGGTCAGCATGGCCTGTATCGACGAGAGTATCCTTTTCACCATGAATATGCAATAGGGGCAAATTTGATAATGCTGAGACTTTATCTTTAAGGTTTAGAACAAACAGCTGTTCGAAAAAGTGACTTCCCGGCTTCATGCCATCGATGCTCATAATCTCATCTCTGCGCTCAGGGGATAGATTTGCGCTTTTAATCATTTCCCACTGATGTCTCCATTGTTCTCCGCTAAAGACAGGCGCCCAAAGTCCAATACTTTTAATTCCGCCTAGCATATTGGCTGCCAAAATGGCTATCACACCTCCGAATGAACGACCAAAAATAGCAATGCGGCTAGAGTCAACTTGAGAGTCATTTTTCAAAAATTCCAAGGCTTGAAGGGCATCGCTGACCTCATTGTCGATAGTCATTTCCGAAAATTCGCCTTCACTGTCTCCAGAACCTCGAAAGTCGATGCGCAAGGCTGCTATCCCTGAGCTGGCAAGGAGATGTGCTAAAGTGACATAGACGCGGTGTTTTCCGACTTTATTGCCGCCGAGGCCATGACAAATTAAAACTGCAGGACATTTTGCCTTGGTAAGGGGACGATGAAAAACTCCAAAGATCTTTTGACCGGCATTATTGATGATGATAGATTCACGATTTTCATTAGAGAGCATAGCAAAGACACCTTGGTAACACATAACTTATAACTCGACATAGCTCAATCCCGAGGCTTTCCGCACAGCGGAGATTTCTTAGATTCAGCTATATCGAGTATAGTTAGAATACTATTTTTAGAACTATACGGCAAGGTCTACTAACTAAAATACCGACCTCTAGTTAGAATTTCTCATTTTGACCTTGATTAACACTCTGGGACATTGACGGCAAGTCCGCCTAATGAGGTTTCTTTATATATAGAATGCATATCATGTCCAGTCTGACGCATTGTTGCAATAACCTGGTCAAGGGATACACGATGAGACCCATCCCCAAGCAAAGCTAACAGAGAGGCATTGACTGCTTTTACTGCTCCCATTGTATTTCGTTCGATGCATGGGATCTGCACAAGGCCTTTGACGGGATCGCACGTTAACCCGAGATTGTGCTCCATTCCTATTTCAGCAGCATTTTCAATCTGTTCATTTGTCCCGTTAAGGGCAGAAGTTAGACCGGCGGCAGCCATTGAACATGCCACGCCTACTTCACCCATGCAGCCCATTTCGGCAGCTGAGATAGAAGCGCCCTCTTTGTAAAGTATTCCAATTGCACCGGCAGT
>JACCVN010000458.1 GCA_013698165.1 Parachlamydiaceae bacterium
AAAAGAGGCTGTACAGCAGATCAACGTGGATCATCCTTTCAGTACAGATACCCTTATTCGTGAAGGTATCATTGCCCCTGTTAACCAAGATGACTTCTCAGATCCTTCCCCACTTCGCAAATTCTAATAGATTCTAATCTAAGCTCGGCATTCCATGCCGAGCTTAGACGGGTCCTTCCACCTAATATGATCGTTTACAAATTTAAAATCTGTACAAAAGGGTAGAACCCTTGTTACGGTTATGCGGGCCTCTTTTGCTTACCCATAGTTAGGTGGTATGATCAACAAGAAAAAGCTGCGAATGCGGCAAAAGCAAATAGGTAGTGTGTTTGCCTGTGGCGATCACCCCATGGAATTTTCCTACATACGGTAAATTAAATTATTACCTACTTGCTCTTTCTGGAACCTAATTAACTTGCTTTTCATAGTAGGCTATTTTGTTTGCATAATCATCAATTCGCGCACTCAAACTTGTTCTTGTTCTGATAAAGCCATCATCTGTTAAATGGCTAAGATTGCTCAACTCTGCTAAAAGTGCTTCTTTATTTTCGATTAATTGCTGAGATGCATTTCCCTGTTCTCCGGTTTTTAGGTTTTCGATTTCTTTTTTTAGGGAACGTACCATTTTTTCTGAGAATTCTTTAATAACTTTTAGATGAAATTCAGGGCCGAATTCCATTTTTTCTTCTTTTGTGATTAAGTCTTTCGCTAGACCTCCTAGTTTTACTTGCTCATGGATACCACGTTGTGGTATCTCTACAGTGGTTTCTTTGCTATCTTCAATTTTTAAAGAAGATGAGCCAAGAGAAGTATCTTTTGGAGCTGAGGGACCAGAGTTGGTATTTTTATCTTTAAGGAAAGAAACAACTATTTCTTGTGAATCTAAATCAAAAAAATCTTCAATCTCTTTTCCAAATTCTTCAGTATTTACAGTTGTCACTTTTGCATCCAAATTTAACTTATTTTCATCATTTCTTGCCTGTAATTCTTTTAATAATATTTTTGAAATATGATTAAAAGCTGGTTCTAGATGGCCTTTAGCCAATGGAAGTTGCTGTTGTGTTGCAATATTTATGTCGGTGTTATTTTTTATTTTATTGAGAAGTTCAGGGTCTTGAGAACCACCCTTAAAAAATTTGATACAATCTCTTAAAAAGTCTAAACCTTCTTCTATATGGCAATTTTCACATATCTGTTGAAAGTCGTGCCCAATAGGATTATTATCACTATTATCTAACAACATTTCCTTTATTTTTAAATCTTCCTTATCTATTTCATTCATTTTACTTAGAGGTACGTCTTTAAAGGCATCTGCCAAATCCATAAGCACTTTAAGTTTTTGGTCTTTGCCAAGTTCACTGTAACCTTCTGTAGTACCTTTCAGTCTAAAATCGGCAACAATTGATTTGGTTGTCTCGGAATCCGAAGTCTTACTCAACAAACTATTGTTTGTCATGGGAGATGGTATTTTTGTAGTTTCTTTTGGTTCAGAGGATTTTGGTGAAAAGCAACTTTTCAGACCGCTGTAAATGGAATTACAAAATAGTGCAAAGTTCCTGAAGCCCTGCAACGCTTTTGGAATAAGATGATCTGATAAAAATTTTACAGGTCCTTTCTCAAATTGTGCGCGTGCGTCTTTTTCAGTTTTGTTAAGTTTTGTTTCATCTACAGTTTTTTCTATTTTTTGATTAATTTTAATAGTGCCAAAACTATTTACAGCTTTTTCAATCAATTTATGTTGTATTACTTCAAACACTTCTGAATTGGATTCTTTCAATCTTTTAGCATCACCTTTCTTGAATTTTGGCAGCTCATCCGTTGACAGTTTATCGGCTTCTTCCTTTGGCATACCGATTAAATCATCAACTGTTAATGGACCCTCCCTTCCCTGCGAAACTGAACTAGGCCCACCAGTAGGCGGAAGCGGAATCATATTTACCTCCCAATTATTTGCCTTTATTTAGTAAGACTCGATAGTTTTCAAGAATTTCAGTTAATGAATCGTCGATGGGAGAGGCGGCATTAAGTTTCATGACTTTGGCATAAGCCGTGTCTGCTTCTACCTCCATGCTGCACTTTAGATAGCAATCGATAGAGAAAATCAACGCACTGGCTAACGATGGATCCAGTTCTGATGCGGCGCTGTAGAGTCTGGATGCCAGCTCATAATTTTCGCATTTATGCGCAAGTATCCCAGCCCGGAGCCAATAATCGGGATTTTCGGGTGTTAATGTTGAAAGTAGTATAAAAATCGATAGGCTATCGGGGTACTGCAATTCATTGTATTTGACGACAGCAATGGTCGTCATTGAATCAATGGTTGCTTCACTGAAATGTAGAAGAGTTTGAAAGTTTGTTGTGGGAGGAGAAGACAAATCTAGCTCCTCTAGAATTTTGTTTCCCTTAATAAAATCGGCATTCATGGCTTTAAATTGTTCGGGGATAAGGTATTTTTCACCTTCTGAGGCCAAAATCTTAAAGGCATCTTCTACGAAACTGGAAAGTTCCGTTAGCTTGGCTTGCTCTTTGAGTTCAGCAATCACTTTTGCTCGTTTCATTTCAGGGTTGGTTAGATGATTTTGGGTTGGGTCTTCATCAAAAGATAATGAAGCAGCAAAAGTTTCGATTTCTTTTTCGGTCTGAAGTTCAAATCGATTTTTTTCGTTAGAAATGGCACTGTCGGTATTTTTTTTTATTGATTTACCTTGCATTAATGCTTGTATATATAGATCGGGCATATAAAACACCTTCCTAAATTAATTTTTACATTAAATATGCATATAATATTATTATCATTGAATTATTTTGGATTGTCAATAAATTTATATAGTTTGCGCGAGTATAAATGCAACCCTTTAACTAGTAGTTATTTAATTGCTGTATTGCTGAAGCCAGTGTTTAAGTAACTGTGTTGAATATTAATTTATGAATAATGATTGTACATAAGCCGCCCCTTTGGGACTTGGATTCAAATATTTCCTACCCATAGTTTGCCCCGATTGGGGCTACACTATGGGCTTTACACAACTAGCCCCATTCGGGGCAGATTCGGGCTGCCCTAGGCTTGGTTTATGGATAGTTCGGCCATTTAAATTGTCAAATTTTGTCCTAAACTATGTGGACTTTGCCCAAATGAGCTAATTGTATTGCATTATGCCCCAAATGGGCTAAGTACTGCATTAGGC
>JACCVN010000487.1 GCA_013698165.1 Parachlamydiaceae bacterium
TTTATAAGCATGTTTTGATTTGACAAAGGTATGATAACACTTTCATGGGGATTTAGGTCTTTGTCAAAAGGCACTCTTGAAAAGTCGGAAATTCTAAGACCGTCTGAGTACCGTGATGGTGGGAAAACATTTTCAGCATCTTTTAGATCAATTATTGATTTATTCTCTGGAGCATTTTCAGGAATATTATTTAAGACATTAATGTTACGATTATCACAAAATTTTTTTAGTTGGCTTATGAGTAGGTGTCTAACAGCAAAAGCACCAAAAACAGCAAACAAATGTGAACATTCAAATGTAGGTTTAGGTAAGGCTAACTTACTAACATGATCGTAAATGGAGGCTGGTCTAATTTGCGCGGGGATATTCTTAAGTACATTCGCATCAAACGTTTTTTTAAGAAGATTATTACCAGTAGAGAATGTTTTTTTTACAGTTTCCAGAGATGGAATTTCCTTGCGGCTATAGCATGTAGCGAGATAGAAAGTGCCTGCGGCAACAACAGCGACTGCTGTAAGGGCCAAGAGAGCTACTTTGTTTTCAGAAATTGTCTGTTCCCAAGTCAATGGGACGTTTTTTTCTATTTTGCTTATAGGGGAATGGATATCGCGTAATGCAGGAGGAAAAATATACGGTGAAGCGGCATTATCTACTTTTTTAGATGAGTCCTGAAGCTTAGGCTGTGGGCTAGGTGTTAAGGCAGAATTCTGGTCATTTTTTCTATCTATTGGAAGATGTGTGACCTTTGGAGAGTTCTTCCAGGGCGATAGAGAGTGGAAAAAGTTCGATATCGAACTAAAAATTCCACTAATTGCCAGCAAGAACCTGCTGAAGAAGCCGTTTATTTTTATTGCTGAAATGGATTGCGAGGCAACACCTGCATCTGCACTTGGGCGATAATTAGTGACATTCATACAAAAACCTATTTATTACTTAAACAATTCATGAACTAACGATAATGAAAGAAGGTTATCATAATGTGAATAAACATACCATAAAAAAGATAAAGAAATTGTTAAGGCGGGTTTTAAAATAACAGTTTATTATTAAGAAAAAAATTGAACAGGTGATATTATTTATTTTATGCTAATGTTGATAGACTAGAGTCTAATACTTGAAAAGCATTTTCAAGCTCAATTACAGCTTCTTGTGCAGAAGAATCTGCTAAAGGAACAAAAGGTTTGCCTAGGGCTATAGTGATGTTTGAAAATGGACGGGGGATTCTAAACAGATCCCAAGTCTTGAATTGCCAATATTTATTCGCTTCCCACGTGTAGGGTATAACCTTAGCAGCCGTGGCTTTTGCAGCTAAAACAATACCTTCCTTAATTTTATAACGTGGCCCCCTAGGGCCATCGGGCGTGATGATCATCAAGTCAGAACTTTTTTTTAATCGATGGATTAGTTCTCGAAGTGCATTATGGCGTGTTTGATGAGCAACCCGAATGCTATTGCCGTTTGGATAACTGTGGATGATGCGTGCTATAGGTTCTCCATCGCGGCTTTTGCTCAAAAATGCTGAATATCGAATTTCGGGCGCATAACGATTAAAAAATTCACATGTCAATGCAATCCGGTTGTGCCAGATCATAAGAATGCAATTTCCTTGGGAGGCAGCGGCTTTGAATTCCTCAAGACCTTTGACATTGACCTTGCAGGTCCATAAGATCACTTTCATGCTATACTTGCCAATGAAGGCTAGAGGATAGGGGAGAATAAACCTTTTAAAACGAAGCCATAAATTTCCGATCATTTTAGAACACCTTTACAGTGTACTAACTCCAAAACAGCTTTGGCGGCTAGTTGACTGGCATTTGATATATCGAGCTGCTTGCTGATCGCACGACAATTATCTAAGCATTTTCCTCGTGTGGGCCCCTCAAGATCGAGGGAGAGTAGCTTTTCATAAAGATTTTCGCCTGTCAGGCCATGTTCGATGAGTTCCGGGTAGACCTCTTTTTCTGCGAGGATATTGACGATACAATAGTGCGGTAAGTTAAGACGCATGATGTACTTAGCAATAAAATGATTTAGTTTTGTCAGGCTGTAAATCACAACTGTAGGCCTATGGTGCAAAGCTAATTCTAAAGTCACAGTTCCCGATTTTGCCATAGCGGTATGCGAATCACGCATAAGTTCATAAGTAAATTGGCTAGGCACAAGAAATAGATTTTTACCGAGCACTAAATTAGAGTTTTCTAGCGTATTTAAAATGGCAATTTTTTGCTTTGGACTCGACGCTGAAATAGCAAAAATGCGATGAGGGCTATGCTTTACAAGAAGCTCTGCAGCTTTTAGCTGTAGAGGCAAATTGCGAAGTACTTCTCCATGACGACTGCCAGGAAATAGGGCGATGAGAGGTGCATTTCTGGGGATGCCCAGCTTCTCCTTCCAGGTGTCATTATAGGCATATTTAGCTAAGTATTCCGCCAAAGGGTTGCCAATAAATTTTACATTTAGAGATGTGGTCTGATAGTGCTCTTTTTCAAATGGATAGATCGTCATCAATAAATCAAGAGTTTTTTCCATAGTATAGATGCGCGATTTTCTCCACGCCCAAACTGTAGGCGAAATATAATGCACTATTTTTCCGGTATATCCTTTTTTGCGCAGAGATTTTGCCAATCGAAGATTAAAGTCAGGATAATCTATTAATATGACAGCTGAAGGCA
>JACCVN010000489.1 GCA_013698165.1 Parachlamydiaceae bacterium
CAGTTTTAGCGGTATGTGGAAATTCAACGACTTTTCTACTAGTTAGGGCTGTGGTTTCTTTATTTTTCTTTTCTGTTAGCGTTGAAATTTTGCGCATCTGCACAGCAATATTCTCTCATACTTCCATTCCTAGATTATTGCCCCATAACAATATTTTTTTTGTTGGATCACTCGATCTAGGGCTGAATTTTTCTTCAATCGTTTCAAATAGGTCACTTTTAAGGGCGCCAATTTTATCGTAAAGGGAAACAAACATGATATTTTCACTTGGATAAAGATAGTGTTCTCCAGTAATTTCGAAATCATGTTTAAGCTGCGTTATAATTTTGTTTTCATCCTCGATTGTTTTAATAGTTTCAAAGTTGTCGTTTATATTATTTTTATATTTTTTTATCATGTAATCTTCGTCAACATCCATGGGACCGGGAGACTCCGCTATTTTTTTGAGTTGCTGCATCGTAGAAATAATATTTACATAGCAAATCTTAAGATTTTCTATTTTTTCTTTAGGTATGCCTTTGTTTAAAGACTCATTTTCGAGAACATATAAATTTGATTTTACTTTAAGCAATGTGTTTCCTATTTGATCTAGGTTTTCATAAGGTGGACTCTTTAAAAAAGAGTATTTAACTTCAGAGGTTTGATTTAGATTCTTTAGTTCAGACTTAAATTGACGATCTAAATTATTTTCTAATTTAGCCAGATATATGCCCCAATTTAACGAGCCTGTGCTTTGATTGACTAATTCTATAGGGATTCCTTCAAAATCCATTTCATAAAAAAATGAAGTGACTAGCGAAGGGAGCTGTTTATTCTCTCTAGAAAAATTTTCCCAATGATTTTCTAAATACTGCATTTTCTCTTCAGTCAATCGAGTATCTGCATCAAGTGCTAATAATTTTACTGACTGATTCGTTGTCCCTTCCTTGGCTTTAACCACCATTTTTTCAACGGCAGAGAGATTTTCCGTGCTATAAAATAATTTATTTCTAATATCAACATAATTAATGTGTTCGTTGAATACGGGTTCTCTTGACATTTTATCTCGAAATTCATCCCATTTATACCCGACTATTTTATAATCAAAATTGTCAGATTTCATTTCTTTAAATGTATCTTCGACTTTTGAGACCATCTCTTCAAGAGTATTCTCTCTTCCTGCTGCTGATCTTTTATTAGATTCATTAATTCCTATGACAACGGTTATTTTTCGATTAGGGTCTGAAATACTTTTACAATCATCCAAAATAGTTTTTATATTAGACTTTACTCCTTTCTCCTCACCATTATAAACGGCAACATTTACAATATATTGATAGCTTGTGCCACCTGAGTTTGTAATATTCATTGGTAGCCTTGGTAGGTTTTAATAGCCTATACTTATTAAACTATTTTTTATATTTAGTATGCAACTATTTTAGTTTTGATTTATTGAAGGGGAGGGCGCGGTTTTTTAAATTATATATTGAGAATAAATTAGGAATTTGTTATTATTAGACATACTTTAGGGGTGATTTTATGTTAAATAATGATGTGTTTTTGTGCTTGCTTGACCGGTGTGACTATAATTCATTGCGAGCAATATCATGTGTCAATAATCAGCTAAATGGCCTAGTCGACCAACATATTTGTCGGATATCGAAAGAATCTTTTAGGAATTTGATTAATTTATATGATGTAGCCTTCGAAATGAACAACGAAATAATGCGATTATCAGACAAACACCAGACTCTTATAGCATCTGAAAAAAGTTGGTTTAAACTAATCGCGAAAGACCTGATAGATGAACGTTCTGCTATAAATAGTAAACTTTTAAATATTCACCTCGATATTAAACCATTAAAAAAGGATTTACCTTATTTTTTAGAAAAAAATTCTTTTTGCTATGATCAGCTTTGGCATAGCATCGCTTTTGGCCTAAGCCATCTAAAAGGGGTGGATCGTCAAAAACTGATAGATTCTATAAATTTATCAAAAAATGATTTATCCGCTATAAAATTAGATATTTTTGATCAGGTTGAGAATTCACTCTTTACACATGCCTGCCTTTTTAACATTTCCCCAGTGCTAACCAATAAGAAGCAATTTCTTCAATTAGCAGGTAAAAATCAGTTAGAAAATAAAGGACTTGAACAGCGCATCAATTTGACATTCAAATTTCCCTATCTTACTTCCCTCGATCTCCCATTGAAGTATAGGGAAGATAAAATATTTGCAGATTCTCTTTTTGATAAATGCCAAGAGCTCGGATCAGATGGCGTCAATATTTCGCCAAAGCAATTAATGGAAATAAAGGAAGGTGAGCTTGACACTTTTATCTTAAATTTCGATGAACATCAAATAGAACTTAAAACTTTAGCATCACAACGTAAATGGTGGAAAATGAGCAGTCCTAAATTAAAGCAGTTCATATTCGATTGCGAATTCGAAGAAGCTGTATCCAATAGATCTAAAGTCTGCAAATAGCAAAGCCGATATCTATGAAAGCAGAACTCAGCCAACTGCCGCAAAATTGCTTGTAGGATATTGCTTCAAAACAAGAAGGCTAACGACCAAGGAAAACCCTCCTTTTCAACGGTGCGGTCCAAAAAGGGCAATTTCAAAAATGGGCTGCGGAACGGTCAAGAAAAGAACACCTTTAATCCCTTAAATCGCAAAAATATTCAAAATCTACCCGCTTGACTTGATTGGGTAGGTTATGTAGAATTTAACTATGCGACAGTCAAAATATGTTAGGCAATTAGAGGCATTTTATCATGTTCCCTTCTTTACTGCCAAGGAGGCAGTAAAAAATCATGTCCCTAGACATGCCCTCGCTTATTTGGTGAAAAAAGGCGATCTCGAACGAATTTATCCAGGGGCTTTTCGTTTTACAAACTATGAACCCGAAGTCGAATTTCAATGGGAAAATTTGGCGTTAGTAGCGGCGAGTATTCCCACTGGAGTCATCTGTTTCATTTCCGCGCTTTGCTATCATAATTTGACCGATCAAGTGATGAGAGAAATTTGGATTGCGGTACCCCATGAAACCTCTCCCCCTAAACGACCCAATACCCGAATCGTGAGAATGCGGAACATTGATCTTGGAAAAATCGATATAGTTCTTGGGGAATATAAGGTACAGATTTTTGACAGAGAACGTTGCGTCGTTGATGCATTTCGCTATCTCAGCAAGGAAATTGCTATAAAATCGCTTCG
The DNA here is from genome assembly GCA_013698165.1 of Parachlamydiaceae bacterium. GTDB lineage: Bacteria > Chlamydiota > Chlamydiia > Chlamydiales > Parachlamydiaceae > JACCVN01. Next base: position 3,199 of record JACCVN010000489.1, read on the forward strand.
AAGATATTTCCAGAGCACTGCTTTGAAACCAGATCAAAAAAAACTAGGTGCATATGCAAAGACATTGCGCGTGAATATTACCCCCTATATTTTATCTTATACTACATGACTTCAGATTTAGAAAAATCCTTCAAAGCTAAGCTCCGCGCAATCGCAAAAGAAAAAAATCGCGATCCTGCAGACCTTTGGCAAAGTCTCACATTAGAGCGGTTTCTTGTCCGCTTGGCCAATTCAGAATACCGGAATCATTTTGTTTTAAAAGGTGGCATTTTACTATCTAAATACATTGAAATCGGAAGAGAAACAACCGATCTTGATTTTCTTGCATGGAAGATAACTAACGAAGTCAAGGGACTAAAGATCATTTTTGAGAAAATCGCAAGCAATGACCTCTCCAAATTGGATTTTCCTCTCAGGAAATCAAAGTAGGAGAACTTGCCCATCCACATATGGGGTACCCAGGAGTCGAGGTATCAATGATGGCCTATTTCAGCCGAACAAGGTTTAAAGTTACAATCGACATCAGTTTTGGTGACATTATCGATCCTATTGAATATGCAGTTCCTCTTACGACAAGTGTAAAACACTCTTGACCCCTGATCATCCCTTCGAGATTGCATCCGGGGTAAGAGACTTATCGCAGCATTTCGATCATTATATGACCTGGCTTATAAATTTGTTAGGAAGAGATCCTTTCCAGAATGCTATGCCTGCTAATAACATGGCAATTGCGCCCCCAATAGCAGTCAATGATGGATAAACACCAATCGCAGAACCTGTCAAAAGAGGGCTCAATCCCATTGCCATGCCAGTCACTGATTGGTACACGCCTAATACTTCACCTTGATTTTCCACATCAGCACGATTCGAGACCATGGCTGCTGTAGTTGGATAGGTGAATGATAGAAAGAACATCAAGAATGGAATAATAAACCAAATATATTGCTGTTCTTGAATAACGAGAAACATAAGCATGCACCCTGTACATCCTATGAGAGCCTTCACACCTGTCTTTTCCGGTGGATAATATTTCAATATTATCGCTGTAATCACTCCGGAAGAAAGGGCATACCATGCTCCGCCGTAAGCATAATAGTCTCCAATATCACTAAGATTGAATCCAAACTTTTCACGCAATAGCACAGGGATAAACTCATTGAAAAATGACCAGCCAAATGCAAAAGAGAAAGTTGCTAAAAACAACCAACGTAACTGTGGCCATAAAAAGACTTTTCGAATATTGCTAAGACTTTCCAAAACTTTAAAAGCTGCATTGCCGCGTTCTTTATGCGTTTCAGGAAATTTCCAGGTAATGACCACAAGGCTAATTAAGCACATGATACTTGCTGCAATAAAAGGCACTGGATAACCTGACCAGCTTGCCAAAGAAGGGTCTGCTAGTTTTCCTCCAATGAAGGGGCCTACAGTAAAACCAAGACCTAAACTTCCACTGAAAAGGGAAAATCTCCTTGCTTTGTTTTCTATAGTGCTAATATCCGCAATCATCGCTTGCGCCACAGGTACTGTTCCTGAGGCGATGCCAACAAATATGCGATAAAGAAAAAGTAAGGCGAGTGAATGAATATATATTCCCAATACAGCCAAAACGTATCCTAAAAATCCGACTAATGTCCCATATATCAGAGTTTTCTTTCGCCCTTTAAGATCAGAAATCGCTCCTAAAAGAGGGGCACTAAAAAACTGTGTCAATGGTGTTAAACCGATTAATATGCCCAAAAGGGCTCCTCTATATGCCGGAGAAGAATTATGAGGGATGATTGGATAAGTGGCATCAAATAGCATGCTAGAAAATATAGGATAAACAAGAGCGATCCCTAAATAATCGATAAATCCAATAAATAGAATGGTAACAAAGTTTAAATTTGACAACATCGTATGTCTCCGCAATTCAATAGATTGAAAAAAAACAGTATTCTATCAATTTGTGCACAGAGAAGAGTGCATCATGTTAAAAAATGCGCAACCTGGCACTAAACAAAAAAATGAATACAAGTAATGTACGATCAGAAAAAACGCAGAAACGTGAAGGCA
>JACCVN010000521.1 GCA_013698165.1 Parachlamydiaceae bacterium
GTATAAGTTTGTCTATAAACCGAGAAATAAAACGTACAAATCTGCCTATAAAATAGCTAAAGACGATCTTACTGACTTACAATAAAAAAATTAAAAAAATGTAAATTTAAAAAAAATTAAAGGCTAAGTAGCATGAGGCGGAGCCCCATGAGAAGAGAAGAAGAAAGAATGGCAGGCTGGGCGATAAAATTAGGGCATGTACAAATATTAACTTCTCTCCGAGAAGAAGTATCATCAAAATGTTTATTCACTTTAACACTCCTTATCAATGCTAGGATTGATTTTTAAAGGTAGCTCATTTTTTGAAGTCGATATAATCCATGTTTGGATTAAGAGGACTCAATTTATTATGCCATATTAATATTGTCCGCAATAAAAAAATGAGACTTGTATGCGCAAATTAGAAGTCATTGCTTTAGTGACTTACACAATAGAGACCTAAACGCATCCTTAGAGGTATTGGCCAACATACTGAGTCTTTCGGAAACACTATTCCTCACATTCTTCTGTCGCTTTAGGCTCGGCAAAGAAAGGTATTAAGGCCATCTAGGCCTGCTGGAATCAGGCCGAAATGGTTGGATACCTTTTTTTTGCCGAGCCTAAGGCTACAGAATAAGAAGATTAAAATTTAAGGTAAATCTGACCCCAACTTATCATATTTAATTTCATTTGCTTTTTCGACGATACCTTAAATTACGAGTCTTCCCCGTTCGTTCGATCAAGCGTTTTTCAATAAGCGAATTAAGCCATCTCTGTGCTGTTGCGCGAGAAATTGAGAATCTATTAACAACATCTTGGTTGGTGATTTCGTTCTGGGAATAGAAGAGAGCTAGAATTCCCTCTTCGGTTTGTTCCTTCTCTGACGTTGGCTGTGAAGACCTTCTTGGTAAGATGCATTTTATAAAATTTGCCCCTTCAATAATTTGAGGCTTTTCAAGCCCCCAAATTTCATAGCTTTTAAAAATATTAAGAAATCCTGTTCCCATTTTTTCCACAAGGCCCATTTCTCTAAAAATTTTGCAAATAGACGGGTTGCGCAGATATGTTAGCCCTTTTAACAATTGATCTAGCTCAATAGGCCCGGAAAAATCTCCAGGACTAAATAATTCCAATCGATCATCATAAATAGAAATTTTTGATGGGGCTTGGATATGATAATTTCGATGAACCAATAAATTTATTAATGCTTCCCTGAATGCAACTTCCGGTATTTCCAATTTTTCATCTCTAATAACTCCTTTAATTGAAAACGACTTTGAGAGCCGGCTAAGAACAAAATGGTGGGCCTGTTGAAATTGATTTAAAAGGGTCCCTTCACAATCGATCGAAGCAATAGCATCTCTTCCTTCTACCCCTCGGAAATGGCTAACAATTATCATTGCTTCTGACAGATAAAATTGGGGGGATTTCCCAAAATTCAATATGCCTGCATTAGTCGGAAATAGTTCTGAATGCTCTTCTACTAACAAAGAATAGGAACGCATAACATCTTGAGTCACTTTTGCAGAGGCTTGATTCTTTCTATTATCAAGAAAAGTTTGTATTAATTGATTGTCAAGAGTGCTAATTGGGGCATTGTAGACCGGAAGTTTTTCAAAATCAATTCGATGCGATTGCCATTTTAGCTCCTCAATCATGGCCGGATTAGCCCGTACAGTGCTTCGCCCCACTCTAATATAGGTTCCTTTCTCTATTCCTTCTGATTTTCTAAAGTAAGGCTTACTCATCCCCGAAGACACAGAAATAATCAATATGGTTTTCTCTCCGAATACTTGAGTCGATATTAGTGGGATAATTGGTGGGTAACAAGCTTCATAAATAGAATGATCTAACGATTCAAGAAGCTTATCTATTTGATCTTCACGAATTCCTACTATTGTGCGGTCATTATCGATTCCAAGAATCAGCTTTCCACCTTTTTGATTGCAAAATCCAATGATGGTTTTAATGATCTGATCATTTTTTGGGACTTCTCTTTTAAATTCCATTAGAGAGGATTCTGATGCTGGATAACGTAATAAATTCATTCTTTTCTCCTCATTTGCCTCATATATCATAAATATGCCTCATTTGAGGCAAATGAGTCAAATAAAAAAGATAAAAATATATTTATTTGCCTCATTTGCCTCATTTGCCTCATTTGCCTCATTTGAAGCATTTGAATCATTTGGTGTAGAATGAGGAAATATCGAAATAAGATCATTCCCTATTTTCATTATTGCTAATAGCTCACTCTCTTAGATTCGGAAATCCATGGACAGAGTACCTATACTAAAAGCTATCTTGCTGACCAATTTAGACATTACGAATTAAATTTAAAGAACTAAGAGAGGTCATCACTTTACTTATGGTTGGATGAACTTGAGGTTCTCGAACAATGTTCAAATGATTCCACAAATAAATTAAACGCAAAATATCTAAATTCATTAAGTTTTCATGCTCTCCAAAAGGATGCGGTATTTGTTTTTTATAATTCAATTTTTTAAGCATAACGTTAACTTCTTGAATTGCTTTAAGAAAAATTATTCCTACGTAACTAGAGCACATTATAGGAGTATCTTTAGGGTGTCATCTTGTGCCGATATAAAAAAATTGAATTCGTCTAAATAATTATTCTGCTTTAAGACTTGATCAAAAATTTCATGCAAACAGAAATTCTCTTCCCGAGAGAAAGTAATCGTGTTGTCTTTTGATAGTTTTTTTTAAAACATTTACTTGTGACATTCATTTTTATAAATCCTATGTTGAGCTTTATTATTTACCTATCTTCAATGTGTTGGTTTTTGAAATAAGTCGCCAAAATATCATCCGGCAGACAGGTAATAACTGCGAAAATTTCTTTATTCATGTCTAGAAAGTAGCTTAAAAGCTTATTTTAAAGATAGCAGAAGTTTGAATTTTAACAATTTACGTCTATGATTTGTCG
>JACCVN010000537.1 GCA_013698165.1 Parachlamydiaceae bacterium
TGACAAACGATAGGATGGCCGTCGGCAATATTGCAGAAGGAGAGACAATAAAGCCTTTTTACTGGAAATCCGGCGCAGAAATACATTTTCTAAATCAAGGCGATAATAAAATACTTGATGGCAAGATCATGTGGGTAAATAACCAGAATCAGGTTGCAGGATTTTTCAAAAATATGAAAGAAACACCTCCCGGAGTATGGAGCAGTGAGCAAGGTTTGCAGATTGTCAAAAACTTCCGTTCAAAACCTGTTCCAGATGGTGAAGCTGAACTGATCGATCTGTTGATTGCAGAAGACGGGACTGTTTATGGGACTTATCAAATAAAATATACTGACCCTTCAAAGCATAGCCCATCAGTAGCCTACGCATGGCTACCATATGAAGGCGGAGGATTCAAACTTCTCGACTTAGAAGGGATGCAGATCACAGGCTTAAATGAATGGCATACTCTTGTGGGTTCTCTTAAAGGTCAGGCTGCCATTTGTGAGCCTGGCGAAAAACCGATCGAGCTTTGCAAAATTATTCCTCAGCAAGAATTAACTGATTGGGAATTACTAGAAGCTACCTCAATTAATAATTGGGGGGATCTGGTTGGCTATGGTAAATATAAGGGGGACTTGCATATTTTTTATGCCAAAAAGGATCAAAAATTTGGTGCAGCTCAGGAAAAACTCAGCATAGTACAACCTTAAGCAAAGGTTGTCCCCTCTCCTTGCCCGTGCCTATGCCCGAAAAAATGATTCATTTCTGAAAGAGATAATTGTTTAATTCCGGCACGGTCATGGGCACCATTTTTGTTCTTTACAACATCTGAATCGGAAAACGAAAATATGACACATGGCCCTACAGGAGTATTGCTAGTCAATCTAGGAACTCCTGATTCCCCAGACCCTTTAGCGGTACGCCGTTATCTCACAGAATTTTTAACTGATGGAAGGGTCATTGATCTTCCTTGGCTTAGGCGGCAGCTACTTGTGAGGTGGATTATTATCCCATCACGCTACAAACAATCTGCAAAAGCCTATAAAAAAATCTGGACGTCTGAAGGGTCGCCTTTACTTCTCTATGGGCGTCGTGTGCAAGCAGCCCTTCAAAAAACACTTGGAAACGACTTTATTGTAGAATTTGGCATGCGTTATCAGCAGCCATCATTAAAGGGAACTGTCCAAAAACTTATGGATCAAGGAATCTCTCATCTTATAGTAGTTCCTCTGTTTCCCCAATATGCATCCGCGACCACTGGGTCTGTGCAACAGCGCGTTTTCGAGCTGATGAGTGCCTACACTGTCATTCCGAAAGTGAGTGTCATCGCGCATTATTATAACAACTCAAAAATGGTTGATGCCTTTTGTGCACAAGCTAAAAAGCGCCTAGATGATAGCTATGACCATATTTTGTTTAGTTTTCACGGCCTTCCCGAAGCTCAACTGATTAAAGTTGACCAATGCGGTCATTGTCTAAAGAGTGCTGACTGTTGTATAACGATGAGCCAAAAAAATGCCAATTGTTACTCGGCACAGTGCCATGCGACCGCTACTGCAATTGCTCAGCAGCTTCAAATCCCAAAAGAAAAGTACAGCCTCTGCTTCCAGTCACGGCTTGGAAAAGCCCCATGGCTGCGGCCTTATGCCGGAGAGACGATCATCAATGCTGCTAAAGCTGGGCATAAGAAAATTTTGCTATTTTCACCTTCTTTTGTTTGTGACTGCTTGGAGACTCTTTACGAAATTGGGATAGAATATGCCGAGGAATTCAAAATGGCCGGCGGTGAGCAGCTTGATTTGGTCGAAGGTCTTAATGATCATCCATTATGGATTGATGCGCTATCTTCTCTCGTTCACTCTCACTCACGGACCTAGCAATGTTGCATCTTCTGCAGTTAAAAAATGTCCCTATTTTTGAACAGTTAAAGATCGAAGAAGCTCTTTTGCGTGCCGATGATCGCAACTGGTGTATAATAAATTCAGGCTCACCAACTTCAATTGTCATGGGCATTTCAGGTAAGTATGAGGAGCATGTTTGTCCTTACATGATCGATAAGTTGCCCATACCGGTAATTCGCAGATTTAGTGGTGGTGGGACTGTGATTGTGGATGAACAAACCTTTTTTTTTACTCTTATTGGTAACAAGGATCTTCTGGATGTCCCTTGTTATCCCGATGAGCTTCTAAAATGGACTGAAAAACTCTATGCTCCCGCCTTTGAAGGTCTCAACTTTTCCTTAAGAGATAATGACTATGTTATTGGAAATAAAAAGTTTGGGGGCAATGCCCAATACATTTGCAAAAACCGCTGGTTGCACCACAGTTCTCTTTTATGGGATTATGAAAAAAGTAAAATGGATTATCTGCTCATGCCTAAGAAGGTGCCTGCCTATCGAATGGGACGTGACCACACCGAGTTCCTTTGCCGTTTAAACACCTATTTTAACGATAGCTGTGACCTCCAGGATAAGATTTTGAAGGCCTTGCGAGCGCGGTTTACATTAACCGCTGTAGACCTAAAAGCTATTGATTCGACTCTTAGCAAGACCTACAGGTGTTCGACACAGTTAATATAGTGGCTTAAAGGCCATAATGCGCAATGGACGTTTGAGGAGCCACAACCAATTAAACTAAGACAGAGCGTTCCCAATTCGTAGCAGGGCATTCCGATAGGATTTTTGTTAATGCATTAATAATTGAATTAGTTTTTACCAACGGATTTCGCTGCTTACATAAACCGCCCCTTTGGGACTTATAATCAAATATTATCTACCCATAGTTTGCCCCGATTGGGGCTACACTATGGGCTTTACACAATTTGCCCCATTCGGTGCAGCCTAGAGTGTGGATTGGAGGTGAAAGTTCAGACATTTGAAC
>JACCVN010000559.1 GCA_013698165.1 Parachlamydiaceae bacterium
CCTGAAAGGGGTGCGGGAGGGCTGTCGGATTTTTTGCTAGTGACACGTTATTCCCCACACCCCTTTCTGGGGCGTAATCCTTTTATTAAAGGACCCAGGGCCGCGCTTCGCTTGCCCTGGGCTACAGGTCCATACCCTCATCCGGGGGTGTTATTTAAGGGCATAATCTTCTAAAGAAAGCAGAGTTAAAAGACTTAGATGTATGTGAAAATTCAACGCAGAAATAGTCGAAAATACTACCTTGACAGTGTACTAGCTACGAGTATGCAAAAAAAGCCTTCATCACCCTGACAAGGGCTCAACTCTTTTAAATCATGTTTAGGTTTTGAAAAATTTCAGTAATGATAAGGCGTTAGCTAATGTCATTCATCCTTACGTTGATTCACCGGTCAGCCTTATAGCTTAAAATCGTTTCCGAAGTAAGTGTGTTGGGCAAATTCGTTATTGACAAGTTCTGAAGAAGTTCCGGAAAGCACCGCTTTGCCATCGCAGATCAGATAGCTGCGGTCTACGATGGTAAAAATTTCCCGTGCATTGTGGTCTGTGATGAGAATGCTGATATCTTTATTAGCTAGATGAGTAATCAACTGTTTAAGCTCCTGGACTGATATAGGGTCGATATTTGCAAAAGGTTCATCTAAAAGAAGCAAAGTGGGATTGGTGACCAATGCCCTGGTAATTTCCAAACGACGTCTTTCTCCCCCTGAGAGCGTGCCGGCGATTTTCTTTGCTAAGGGTGTCAAGTGCAGTTCATTGAGGAGTTCTTCAAGCTTAGCCTTTCGTTCAGGTTTTGAAAGTTTTAGATTTTCCAGAATACACATGATGTTTTGTTCCACTGATAATGACCTGAATACCGACGGTTCCTGTGCTAGATAACCCATGCCCATCTTTGCTCGTTCGTGGATAGGGCTATAAGTGATGTTTACGTCATTAAAATGCACACTGCCGGCGTCAGGGCGGATCAGGCCGATGGTCATATAAAAAGCGGTAGTTTTGCCTGCCCCGTTAGGCCCTAAGAGTCCTACAACTTCACCTTGTCCAATTTGAAAGGATAGTCCATTGACAACATTACGACCGCTATAAGCCTTTTTAAGCTCCTGGACATTTAAACAAATTTTCCCTTTCATTTTTCACCTTTTTAATATCGATGGGGGAGAGTCTCAAAACGCGCTTTTAGCTGCTGGACCTCATTTTCCATAAAGCTGAAGCGCACATCACCGATGCCTTGAATTGATTCCTTATTATTACCTCCATCTCTTTTAAGCTTTAAGGCAGGAGCACTTATTTGGAGGTTATTTGTTTTATCGTAAAAGAGAACGCGCTTTTTCTTTGATGCAGTGAAAAGAGCTTCTTTGCTTTCGAATTCATATTTTACCCTGTCAGCTAAAGCGTAATGAATTAAAGATGCGTCTTGATTTGCCGGGGTGCCTTTACGATCAAGAAGATAGACATTTCCTTCTGCAATAAGCCTTGAGGGCGAAATTTTGCCTTCGATATTTTGATAATAGAGAGTCAGCTTGTCGGCATGCATCTCTCCTAAACTGTCGCGGAAGACAACTTGTTTTCCCAGCGCCGTTATTCCTTGTTCATTTGTGGGGCTGTCAAAAGTGGTAATCATCTTGTCGTGGTCCACAAAAAATCTCCCAAAGCAATAAAGGAAGTGAAAGTGACCTTCCTGCTTTTCCGGACTCGACAAAGTTGTATGCCCATTACTTTCGATAGAACGAAGTTGTCTTTTGCCATTAATATTTTGATAATGGATTTCGAGCTCACAATCGGTTGTGAGTGTTCCCTTGTTTTGAATGTCTACGCTGACATTTTTGCTAAGGAGCAATATGCCGCCTGATGGCTGAAATTGAGGATTTGCTTTGTCACTTTTCTGCTTCTCCATTTCTGTCTTGGGGCGATACAAGCTACCATTAAGCTTCCAAAGTAAGTTATCGGCAGAGAATTCGAGAGATGACTCGACTGTATTCTGTTGGAATTGCACTTTCCCTTGCGGCATTAAAAAATTGATCTCGTTTTTGGCCGTATCGATATGTAGCTTGAAACTTTGGATTAGATCCCCTTTCGCACTTTTTACATGGCAATAGGATTCAGGTTGGTCCATAGAAAGAATGATTGTGCCGGGAATAGCTTTGAGGGTCGCTGCACCTTCCGAAGATAAATCAGGATTATCGGTTCTACTGTAAATACCTTTGTCAGCAGTAACGTTAAGGTCTTTATACTCTATGTTCACGTCTTTGAGGGCTATAATCTCTTTAAGAGTGCTTGAACCCTTTTCGGTATTCTCTTGCCGGGCAATTTGAGCTTGCATGGAGCGGCTTTTGAGCATTAAAATAGGCCCGGACTTCTCTTTGGCAACCTCGTAGAATGTTACAAAAGCTGACGGGTCGGCTCCCGAGAAGTTTCCTTGCATTGTTTTGTAATTTATCAGCGCCTCGTCACAAGTTAACTGAGAACCTTCTTTAGAAGTGATAATCACGTTTTTATTGATCTTTAGCATGCCAATAGAGAGTTTTTTTTCATCCGGATTTGCAAATAATACAGCCTCATCAGCGGTCATCTTTCCAAGTTCGTGAACAAGGGAGATACTGCCGTTTAAAGTGATTTTTTTTCCGTCAAACTCGCACTTTTGCGATTCTATTTCCATTTGCCCTTCTTGCGCGCAAAGGTTACCGACCGCAAGGCACAGGAGAGACAATAGTTTCATCATTGTTTTCTCCCTGAGGTGCTAATTTGAGCCTTAAAGCCCAAAGCTTTAAAATTTGGCTTCCCTTTAGTTAATGAGATTTCTAATGCATCGGCAGTCCCCTTCAAGGCCATAGAAGGTACTAAAGCAGCGGAAGGAATTTCATGTCCCGAGGCAACGTAATGCATCATCTGAACATCCTTGCCCGCAAATTGACCAGTTTGGTAGTGGAAGGAGGCTTCTTTGGCATTTAAACGACGAATATACTGCATAGGCTCTGCACCTAAAGTCTCATTAGGGGTTAAAAGTATTGGCCTTTCCGGTTTGGACTTTTTTAAAATTAACTGTCCATCAGCGAGCTTTACCGCTTCTCTTCCATCCTTTAGTATATAAAAAAGTTCATCCTGCATCTGGCATTCGACATCTCTCATCATTTCAATTAATGCGCTCCCCTCGGCCCCTTGATGCATCATAAGAGTGGCATTATCACTCTTCAATTGTACGTGCAAACGATCTGGCCCTTGTGAATAAAAGTAATCCTTTTGAATGCCCCTGCGATTCTGTGCCACAGAATAAGGCGTAAGGGTACTGCTTCCTAAGATGCTGGGATTTGCCTGTGACATCAATTGCATGTATTCAGCCCGATCCTCAGGAGTCTCATGGACCATTACCTTAAACATTATTCCGCTGAACATTCCTAAAAGGAGCAGGCTTACCCATAGGGAACTACTATTGTGTAATACAAAATGGGATTGCTTTCCTGCATTATTTTTCATTTGTCACTTCATAAAGACGCTTAAGCTTGGTCAAAAGTTGTGGAAGATCGCTAAAGGGCATGACAAGGTCCTTGTCACTCTTAGCATTTGACGGATCAGGGTGTGATTCCATAAACAGGCAATCGGCGCCTGCGGCAATTGCCGCTTTGGCTAATGTTGGGACAAATTCGCGTTGTCCGCCGGAGCTGACTCCATTGGCACCTGGCAGCTGCACAGAGTGGGTAGCATCGAAGCATACCGGAACACCAGATTTTTGCATGATGGGGATAGCGCGCATATCGCTAACAAGGTTGTTATAGCCAAAGGTGGCTCCGCGATCGATTAAAATGACATTAGGGTTGCCGGATTCTTTCACTTTGATCACAGCGTTGTGCATATCCCATGGGGCCATAAACTGCCCTTTTTTTACGCTGACGACAGCTTTTGTGGATGCAGCTGCGATAAGCAGGTCTGTCTGCCTGCATAAGAAGGCGGGGATCTGTATAATATCGCAAACTTCTCCGGCAGAAATTGCATCTTCAGGGGAATGGACATCAGTGACGATGGGCAAGCCGAGCTCTTCCTTGATCTTTTGAAGGATGCGAAGACCTTCATCAAGGCCGGGGCCTCGAAAGGTATGCAGACTTGATCTGTTAGCTTTGTCATAACTGCACTTAAAGATCAGGCGGATGCCGACCTTTGCAAAAATCTTTTGAAGCTCTTCAGCGGCTTTCATAGCATGCATTTCATCTTCGATGATACATGGACCGGACATAATGACTAAAGGATGGCCTTCACCAATAAAAAAGTCGTGTAGAGGGACTTGGCGCATAGTGACTCCTTAATTTAGCACGCGAAGGGTTTCGTTATGCGAATTTGTAAATGTTTGCATATATTCGATAAGATTGATGGTCTGAAAGGTTTCGGGAAAAGTTCCATGAGGAACAGTAATTTTATCGGTAAGGTCCATCAATGGGGTCAATACGAATAAGCGATTTTTCCATTCAGGATGAGGAATTTTTAAGTCAGGGGCATCGCAAGTCTCATGGCCAAAAAATAGGATATCGAGATCTATTGGCCGCGGGGCATCTTTAATATTAGGCGTTTTTCCAAACTTAATTTCAACCGATTGTAAAAAATTAAAGAGGGTGCGTAAATCCATTGTTGTTTCGACGAGGCATACAGCATTGACAAAATCGGGTTGTGGAATTGAACTGACAGGAGATGTGATATAAAAACGCGATAGCGAAAGCTCTAAAATTTTGGGATGATTGGCAACTTCATTCACCGCCGCTTCAAGAGTGGCGTGAGCATCTCCGATATTCCCGCCAAGAGCGATATAGGCTTCTCTGATAGTGTTGGAATCCATGCATTAACACTTTCAAAATTTGGTTATTGAAAAAAGGGCTTAAACTCAAAGCCGTTTATGGATTAAAGACTTACAGCGTAGCATAAATGTGAAGCTGTGTCAATTGATTGGATACGTGTTGTCTGAGAAGTGAGAGTCAATTCCTAAGGGAATTATTCTTAAAAGTGCAGTCGCAAAAAGACCAAATCCTACTCCCGTTAAAAACGCTTTTCGTTATTCACAGGCATAAAGAGCGCCAGCGGCTAAGGAGAGAAAAATACCAATCCCCATCGTGCCAAATCCAACTGCTGCAGCAACCGGATTAAACGAAGCAACGCCCAAAATTCC
>JACCVN010000565.1 GCA_013698165.1 Parachlamydiaceae bacterium
CTCAAATATTCCCAAAAACTTCCCATCACAGCTGAAGACAGTTGGGAATTTTTTTCTTCTCCTGCCAATTTGAAAATTTTAACACCAGCGCACATGGGATTTGAAATCTCAAATCAACATGAGAAACGCAATATGTATGCCGGCCAAATCATTGCCTATACTATCCGACCTGTATGGAATCTTCCTTTAGAGTGGGTGACAGAAATCACACATGTTCAAAAACCTGAGTACTTTATCGACGAACAACGGTTTGGCCCTTATAAGTTTTGGCATCATGAACATCGATTTTTTCCAATTCCCAACGGTAGTAGACATTATCCATTATAAATTACCTTTCGGAATTTTGGGAAAATTTATGCACTATCTAAAAGTGAAAAAAGATCTAGATAATATTTTTAGTTATAGAAAAGCCCAATTAGAAAAGATGTTTGGGATTTATAAGGAAAATTAAAAGGTATCAAACAGCAAGATTCTAACCCTAAATTCTGGCTTTACTGAAAATCCTCTTGCTGTGAATTGCTATCTTTATGCTACTATCCACTCTCTAAAGACTTACTCTAAAGACTTTTTTAAGGAGTGTAACAGTATGAAGAAATCATTTTTATTACTTTTTGTCCTAGGTTCAATATTGTCATCCAGCTGTAATCGTCAGCCTGTTGAAGTATGGGATGATACAAAATCATGTGGACGACATATCAACAGAGGCCTAAGCACTTTGTGCGGTCAATACGCCCCCTCAAAGCAGGTGAACTCCCGGGACGAATTCATCGGCTGGAAAGAAGATGCTGCCAATGCTGGGGCCTATCAGGAAGAATATATTGCAATTCCTGACGAACAACCGTGTAATGCTATCGCCATGGCAGATTTTCAAAAGCCTCAGCCATACGAAACTCCAGGTGATCCAGGCAGTTCTGTCCCAGGTATAAGCGCCTTTCGCGACCCTGCAACAATGCCGTCCCTCAGAAATGTTTTTCGCAATATCACGTTCGAATACAATAGCAACTTGATTAAGGGCGAGGGGAACATGGCCACAATTAACGCTGTGTCCAATTATCTACGATCAAACCCAAATGTTTATGTATTCATTGAAGGCCATTGCGATGAACGAGGTCCTGAAGCCTATAATCTGGCTCTAGGCTCACGCCGCGGTAACTCTGTACGCAACATGCTGCTTGACCAAGGGGTTAACCCAGACCACGTGTTCACAATTTCTTATGGTGCGGAACGCCCGCTCATTATGGAATCACATGAACAGGCTTGGGGACAAAACCGCCGCGCAGAATTTAAACTCTACATAAATTAAGTAAATACTGGCCGTTAGAGGCCCGTATTACGTAGCTCTCCACTCATTGTTGATTGCCCGACTAATTTTAAGTTTTTTGATTAAAAACAGTTTCAGCCAAAAAACTTAAAACTAGTTGAGCTCTCAACATAGGAATGCAAGCTTCGATTATAACAGATCATCGTCTAAGAGATACTTATATGCGTTTACGACAAACACCTCTAGTTTTCATTGCTATCTTACTGGCACAAATGCCTTTAGCCGCAATCCCTTCATACCGCACTCAAAACCCCGTACCAGCTCCAAACTCTAGCCCGGAAGCTATCGCCATACGAAATTTGCGCGAAAATATCGATGCAATGCGCCATGGTCAAAATAATCATGAAAATGAAATTAGAGTTTTTGCCGAAAAATTTGACAGCATTGAAACAATTATCGATTCCCTTCGCAGTCAATTGCGAGAAAGCTCAAGAGCTCATAAAGACAATTTAAACGCTTCAGCATCAGATCTAGATTCAAAAATTGCCGATCTCGAACTTGTCACTAAAGGGGCAGCTTCAGACCTGCGTCAACTTAAAGAGCATGCCAATGAATCAAGTAATGTTCTCACTCAATATCAACAGCGACTACGCGATCTGGAAAAAGTCTCTGAACAGCAAGCTCAACAAATTAACAACCTCCAGTCAGCTTTAAAGGCGATTACTGAAATTCTTGGTAAAGATAGCGATGACCCCAGCTCTAAAATCTATCGCGTTAAATCCGGTGATAGCCTCGAAAAAATTGCTAATGCAAACCAAACATCTATAAAAGTGCTCAAAGAGCTCAATAATCTTACCAACGACAGAATCATTATCAATCAGAAGTTAAAACTTCCTGAAAAGCAGAACTAATGACTCATCCACGAAATCTTGCAATTGGCATGTTTGACTCCGGAGTTGGTGGACTAACAGTTCTACGTCAGATTTGCAAACGCCTTCCTAATGAAATGATTGTCTACTTTGGTGATACTGCAAGGGTCCCTTACGGAGATAAGAGTAATCAAGAAATTTTGCGCTACTCTATTGAAAATGCCAAATATTTGATGTCGTATCACAAGATCAAGGTCCTGGTAAATGCATGCAACACTTCTGCCTCCTGTTCAAGAATTGAGCTCAAGCAGCTATGCCCTATTCCTGTTGTCGATGTCATAGAAGCTGGTGTTGAAAGCATTGTCAAAACTACAAGATCTCAGCGCATTGCTGTCCTAGGCACTCGTGCGACTATCCGCTCCGGCATCTATGAGAAAGAGATCATTAAGCTACTCCCGCAAGCGACGGTCATCTCGATTGCCTGTCCGCTATTTGTTCTCTTGGTTGAAGAGCAATTCATTAACCATCAGGCTACAAAACTTATTGTTGAAGAGTATTTAGCCCCTTTAAAAAATCAAAATATCGACGCTCTACTTCTTGCCTGCACGCACTACCCTCTTCTCCGAGACATTATTCAAGAGGAGCTTGGAAGCGGCGTGACCATCGTTGACTCCTCCAGCAGCTGCGCAGATATGGTGGCGGATTTGCTATCAAAAAAGGATCTCAAAACACCTCTTTTGTCTTTGCGCGAAAGGCATCAATTTTTTGTTTCCGATAACCCTGAAAGATTTGCCGTTACTGCCAAAAATTTTTTAGATATACATACTGAAGTTCATGTTCAAATCAAATCGCCAGATTAGAAAAAATTGCATTATTGTATGCATTATTGCCTTTTTGTGCACGGTAATGCATCTGGAAGCCAACTTTGAACCACACAAGCTTTCATTCGACGATCTTTCGCAATTAGACCAGCAATGGGAATCCACTTCTGTCATACCGCTGCAACTGAAATCTTTAGAAGGGCATTCTATAGAAATTTGGGGTTTTCTCTATCAACAAGCAAATGAGCAATGGATTTTAGCCGCCATGCCCAATCTAAAAAGTTGCTGTCTTGATAATAACAAAATTACCGGTATACGCCTAAATGTTAACTGGCTATCAATCCCACAGCCATCTTCTTTAGCGGTACTCGTTAAGGGGAAATTAGATATCGATAGACAGGAACTCTCCAGAAGGCTATACCGTTTAGAAAATGCGGAGATCCTTCCCCAAGTAAATATCTCATGGTTATACGCCATTCTTTTGGCACTTTTACTCGCCATCGGTATTGGCCTTTTTTTTAAAAAGACAAGATACTGGGGATAAATGAAGTGTTCAAAAAGTTGATGCGATCAAGTTGAAGATGTTTTTTGTCTATTCGCTTATACCGAAAGATCATATGAAAGTCCTCTCTAGCTTTTTTTGTTCCAAACCCTCTAAAAAAAGGGCATCTTCGTGAAATTATTCGAAATTGACGACATCCCCCTTACACACATCTCAGACAATGACCACGAGCTGGCCCACCATCTAATGCTCAAAGCCTTAAAAAATCCTTCTTCACTGATCGACAACGTACAAACACATTTAAAAGCTGCAGTCTATAAAGGCTCTCTTTTGCCGGTAGCTATCAATGAAAAGGCCTTTAATACCTCGCACGTCTGTTCAATGCACACAACTTTTGTCTCATACGCGCGGCAAGAACTGCGCCATATTAATAAAAAGCCTGTCAAAAATCTCTTGCTAGGCTTAGTGAGCTGTCTAGACGGAATTTTAAAAGCAGCCAAAATTGATCGGGTGGTCTCAAATAATAATTTTTTCTTGGCGACATGCCTATACCCCTCTGAAGAATTGAATGAGAAGAATCTTTCTCAATATATTCATAATACTGCCCAAGAATTCAAAGGTCATGCTATATTGTTCAAGTCACTCAACATGCATACTAATGCAAAATTGATGCTTGCCCTTAAAAACATTGGATGTCACATGATGCCATCAAGAGAAATATTTTTATTCGACCCGGCATTAAAAGATTATACTGCGGAACGTCATTATCAAAAGGATCTAAAAGCCTTAAAAAACTGTAAAACTCACACCTTATGCCCCCCTTCTGAATTCACAGAAAATGACTTTGAGCGTATGGCTATTTTGTATAAAATGCTCTACATCGATAAACATTCGATTTATAATCCTATGTTCAACCGCGAGTACATGCGTCAATCTCATGCGAGTAATTTTATTAAATACTATGGCCTACGCAATGAAAAAGGTATTCTTGATGGGTTTATCGGTTTTTATGAAAGGCATAATGTCACTTCAACACCAGTTGTGGGCTATGATACTACTTTGCTACAAGAGCTTGGCCTCTACCGCATGCTGATGGCTCATGCTATTTCCAGAGCACATACACATGAATTAATTCTAAACTTAAGCTCCGGAGCCTCAGAATTCAAATTACGTCGAGGCGCTGTATCATTTATCGAATACCACGCGGTGTACACCAAGCATTTAAAAAATTACTTTCAGAAGCTAACATGGGGTATCTTAAACAGTACTATGACCCACTTAGGCATTCCGATTATGAAAAAATTCTTATAAGGAACAAGCTTCATTATGTCCGATTCCGAACCTAAAATTCGCATTGCACCAAATTCAAAAGAAGCTGAAATGATGGTGCTAGGATGCATGCTGACAAACATCAACAGCTTAAACATTGCTGCCGATGCACTTGATGACTCCGCATTTTATTACACTGAGCACAAAATCATCTTTCAAGCCCTCAAAGGGGCCTATAAAAGCGATAAGCCGGCAGACGTGCACATTATCTGCGAAGAACTAAAAAGACAAGACAAACTCAAAGCTGTCGGAGGTCCTGCCTACATCACTTCCCTAGCCCAATATGCCGGAACTTCTGCCTATATTGAAGAATATTCCCAAATTGTCCAGGACAAGTCTGTCTTGCGCAGAATGATCAATGCGGCCCAAATCGTCGAAAAAAATGCCCTTGATGAACCGCAAAATGTTCTTGAAGTCTTAGATGATGCCCAGCAGCTTTTCTTTAAAATCAGCCAAGCCACAAATCCAAACAGCGGTCTCTTAATCAAGGATATCCTTAGCGGTGTAAAATCGGAGTCTCAACTTCCTTACATCAAAGAGCTGGAAGCACGCCAAGAGCTATTCTTACAAAGAGGTCCTGACGATGGCAGCATCACGGGAATACCGACACATCTAACTGACATCGACAAGATGTTCAATGGCCTGAATAACTCGAACCTGATGATCCTTGCAGCTCGACCTGCAATGGGAAAAACAGCTCTGGCACTTAATATCGCTGAAAATGTCTCTTTCAAAAGCAAGGTGCCTGTAGGCATATTCTCCCTGGAAATGAGCGCTGAACAACTTGTACATCGTATTATTTGCTCTCAGTCTGAAGTTGAATCAAACAAGATTAAAACTGGCTCGCTTAACAATCACGAATTCCAACGTGTCGTTCAGTCTGTCGGTGAGATGCAAAAACATGTTATGGTCATTGATGACCAAGCAGGACTCAAGATCACTGATCTACGCTCTCGCGCCCGCCGCATGAAAGAATCTTATAACATCGGCTTCTTAGTGATCGACTACCTCCAACTGATTTCGGGATCAGGAAATAACCGTAATGCCGAAAATCGCCAAAGTGAAATTTCAGAAATTTCCAGGATGCTTAAAAACCTCGCTCGTGAGCTCAATATTCCTGTTTTGTGTCTCTCTCAGCTCTCAAGAAAGGTGGAAGAACGTCCCGGTCATCGGCCGAATTTAAGCGACTTAAGAGAAAGTGGAAGTATCGAACAAGATGCCGACATAGTGATGTTCCTCCTCAGACGAGAATATTATGATGCCAACGACAAACCGGGTATGGCAGAACTGATTGTCGCAAAAAACCGTCATGGCGGTGTAGGCACAGTCAACTTAACCTATCGCAAAGAGATCGTCAGATTCGCAAATTATACCCATCTTTCCTATACACCTGATGATGACCTGGAAGCAGAAAAAGCTTTTAGCCAATTCATGCCTGCATAATCTTATTGCACGCTGCAGCACTAGTACACTGTCAAGGTAGTAGTGCTGCAGCATTACACTTCAACATCATCAAAACAATGTCCCTTGAAAAGTTGAATTATCTAAACTTTTGGATTACGTGGGCAGTTCGGGCATCCGGCTAAAGTCTGTGTAATTTCTGTAAGCACATCGCTTGCGACTTCTTCTGCAGTTTGTGCAGTTGCTACAAGATTCTCAACCGCAATTTCTTCTTTAGCTTCACTGAATTGAAAGTGGTTGTGGTTTTCATTTGCATAGCCGGTAACTGACCCTAACGCCAATAACGCTGAGAGACAAAAAATAGTTTTTAACATATTTTCTCCAAAGTTATATTTCATTTAATTTCAAGCACCTCCAACATTATGGATGCAACTTTTCTTTCAACACTTTCCAAGCCAAACTTTCACCAAAAGCTGGTATAAGCCTTTAATATCAGTCTTTCCCAGCTTCGCAAATTAGTCAAGAAGATTCTATTTTACACACTTCCGTGAGGGTAACTAAAGCTCTTTTAGCGTTCTGTCAATACTTTTCGGGATCTTATTCCATTTATCTGAAACGGCAGTGAGATTAGTAAAATTACAATACTTTGCAAATGCATTGATGGCTTTACAATTAATGGGAGTTAATTGACCCTTTAAAAAAACTTCGACAATCCGAGGATCTCCTACAAGTACCTTGCATTCACTAAGAGCAGCTTCGTATACTTTAAGCTTATTGATATGCGCAGAGACACTAATTGTTTTTAATAATTGGTTCAAGGCTACTGCTTCAACAGCATTAGACACTCGGATAATTCTATCCTCTACAAGCGTGTATTTTTCCAGAGCCTTTCGATATTCCTTAGGCGCACCCCAGAGCAGTAACTCAACTTGATTTTTACTAAGCATAATATGCGAGTCTATCCTGCCTAACGTCATTTTGGCGTAATTTTCCCAATTAAAAATTTGCTGATCTTTATTAATAAGAAATACAAGCGATGCCACAGCTGCAATCGCTCCAACACATGCCGGAACAACTATTGAGATTGCCTCCATACCCTGAGGTGTTATCTTGACGGCATCATACATGCTGGTATTCTTTAATAAATCAAATATTCTCAGCTCTCTTATGGGCGCATATCTGATCATTTCAAAAACTGCTACCCAAACTCCTACGCTAATTGCACCCAAAGCAGGTATTCTTTCGGTCCACAAAAATGGAGTGTTAGATTTCATTGCCTTTGCAGCTTCAAAAGTTCTTAGGTAGTTTATTTCGTTTAATTTCTGATATTTCATAGTCCTCCAGATCAATTAATTAACCACACAATATTGCATGAATCCGACATTCATACGAAATCCTGTCCATTATAAATGATATATTTTTTGGAGCATTACAAATTTTACTTATTCATAACGTTTCACACATAGCGTCAACTTTGTTCTCTGATCTGAAATTGACTTAACTGATCACAAAATTCCCTTGGAGCATCTTCACATATCGACTTGCACTGTCTTTGATCAAGAATTACATCTAATCCCCAGGCATTAAGTTTCCATTCAGTTCTACTCTTCCAATTGAGAATTTGTCGATCTCTTTCAAGCAAATACACAAAAGTGAGTGCAGATGCAAAAATGCCGCTGATAGCCGAAATTGTGAAAGACATGGATTTAAAGCTTTCTGGAGTATAACGAGTCATGTCAAACCAACTGGAAGCCTTTAATGCTTCTATTGTCACAAAAGGGACCGCAGGCCACCTTGAGCTAATTAAAAAAATAATTAATCCTACATTATTAACCCTTAGAGCTAATTTAATAGGATCATTTCTCCATAAAAATGGAGAATATGACCGAACCATTTGGAAAGCTTCCGAGGCCTTTAAATAGTTTTTCGCTGTGTTATCTCCGCCATGTATTCCACTTGAATCCATTCCAACACCCCATTTAATTAATTTATGACACATTTATTATCGTCGATATAAAGCCTGTCGAATCCCACTTAAATCGATAACGAATTTATGAAAAAAGAATATTTGTCGTACAGCAAACGTCTGAATAATGTGCTTGCATCTTCTTATTGCTACTTTTACAAGAGAGAATAAACATGAGCCAAAGCAAAGATGATAAAAGAGATTAGGAACTTGTAGGCCACTAATGTCTCTATATTTCTGAAATAATTGCAGCTAAGTCACGGAAATCGATCTCATGTTCAATAGCTAATCCACGATAGTAATCTCTTTTTGTAGCGTGTAGAAGCGTCTGACAGGTGATCGAAATGCAAATAATTTCCATTTATAAAGACATTAGGGACTAGAAAGTCCCTAATGTCTTTATCGCCTTTCTAATTACTCTCTATCTCTGCTTAACACAGCTGCAGCGCCGG
>JACCVN010000604.1 GCA_013698165.1 Parachlamydiaceae bacterium
GCGTAGCGCCATAGTTATAGTAACAAAATTTTGGGATATCGTTAGGATGGAACCTCTTACAACCATAATAACGATGTTCATAAAAAGGAATGGAAGTAACTCCCCATTGCTTACAGGAAGTTATACAGGAGATTGGCAGCTCTATGCGATATTGCAAATTTTCGTCACCCATCGGGAATTTTACACCATCAGGTTGGCGAGGATCATGTGTAACCCGACACTTTGGATCCATGATATATCGCACCTTAACATTAAGACCTAAAGTCAAATATTGTGTAGGTGAAATCGAGCTCAGAAATCCGGCTGTTATATATCCGTAAGTAAATTTACTATGAAAACCAGCTACAGAAGGAGGCGTAAGAATATTGAGCTCTCGAACATACCCACCACCTATAAAAGGTGTGAACTCCGGGCGCCACCAATTTTTACATTGGAAAGTATACCCAAATCGACCTTCAATAATGCCATCTTTTTCCTTACTTTTTATAGGCCAGGTCTTTATTGAATTGCCATTCTCATCTCTTTTAGCGGTATGTCCTCGATAAGTTCCCCAAGAATATGCCCCCTCGATACCCCAGTAAAAGCAATACCTGCGGCGATGTTCATAAATAAACCGAATGCCGCCGAGCCAACCACTCTGTTTACACCCGAAATCTCTAATGCGCTCGGCATGCACAACTTCAGGACCTAGCAAAAAGCGATGTCCATGGCAATATGATTGACTGTAGTTTTCTTCTGGAAACTCATATGTATTGTTTTCTTGTGCGCTACAGGAAAGAACTAGAAGGACCAACCCGTTAAATACTTTAAAAAAGCGGCAAAAAAAAGAAGATGTATAAAATGCATTCATCCCATGGAGGTTAATGCGTTTCAATAAATTTGTCAAAAATATTTACCGTTAAATTATTCCTTTGGGCATCCTTTCAGTCCTTTTCATCTTCCATTAAGTTTTTTCTTGTATTCGATATCCGAGTCATACTATGTATTTGTGTTTCCTTTAACGCTAAACATAGTACATATGGAGAGCTTATGACACCAAAATTTAAAATCCATATTTTACGGGGACTTCTTGCCTCATTTCTCAGCTTGTCTTTCATGCCTGTTTGCTATGGCGAGGTCATCACTTGGCGATCACCAAATGGGGAACTTTCGTCCATGCATGTATACCCTAGCGATTCGTTTATGAATGTAATTGCTTTGATCCGTGAGCAATTTGATGATGCTCTTGCGCTTAACCAAAATGAGTCGGGACAATCAGAATTTCTCATCGACTTTGCTGTTGACTCAATTCCAAGCACAAGCACTAAAATTATTGCTAAAGATGTTTCAAGCACGCGCATTTACACCCCACTCACTAAAAGCGAACAGAAAGATATTGCCTACATTGTGACAACTTTAGGAAACGCTTCTCTTTCTTCTATTGCCGGAGCAAAGTCTTCCCTAAAAAAAGCCGGTGATCGTATTGAAACGGTGCATCCTATGCAATTTTTGCTCTATGTATTTACGGATGAAAAATTAAAAGCTGCAATGCATAACCTTCAGGACAGAACAAGTTGGATACGAAATGGATTTTTCGACGGGATCTTCCGCAGTTTCGATGAGGAAGCATCTCGCAATAATCTCAACAGTCATATTGAAGACTTTGCCACACGGTTAAATCTCGAATATGCAGTGCTATACCCGTTGGTTAATGAAAAACGCTGGAAAGTTTTCTTTAATACTCTCTATACCCAGATACCTCGCCTAGGGGATCCTGACAGATACAATATGTAAAGGAAATAGCATGTCAAATGCCCACAAACCTTTCTTTTCGAGGTTAAGCTATAGTTTTGGAAATGAAGATTGGCGTGTAGAAAGAAAAGCACTAAATATCAGGCCAACAGATCGCGTCATATGTGTTACAGCCAGCGGAGATCGGCCATTAAACCTTCTTATGGACCCTTGTGCCGAGCTGATTTCTATCGATCTTAATGAAACTCAAAATTTTTTGCTGAGCCTAAAAGTTCACGCTATGAAGAATTTGGGTTTCAAGGAATACCTTGCATTTTTGGGAGCTTCCAATTGTGATAGACGACTTGAAAATCTCGCTCATTTAACCCCAAAGCTTGAAAAACGAAGCGCACAGTTTTGGAACCAACATAAATTACTGATTCAAAATGGTGTTCTATTTCAAGGAGCCATTGAGAAATGGTGCAAAAGATTTGCGGGCCTTATGAATTTTCTACGGGGGAAAAAAATTAACCGTCTTTTTGAATTTGATAATCTTTCCGAGCAGCAAAAATTTCTCAAAGAGGAATGGAATACCTATCTATGGCAAAAATCTTGTCAAATCATATGCCATCCTAAAATAA
>JACCVN010000416.1 GCA_013698165.1 Parachlamydiaceae bacterium
GGGTTAACTTTGAAGGGATTTAAGCTGTAATATCGTTATTGGGATACACAGCAGAAGCACTTGCTGCTAGAGTAATTGAAAGCGTGTCAAAAATAAAGAGCGAATTTTTTCATGAAATATCCTTTTGTTGAGCCCTTCACAATTTAGGTCTATGCTTGCACAATATTCCACTCGTTCGATTTTCACAATTACCAATCATTATTTAAAATGTTATTTGTATTACATCTTTTAAAAGGTGGAGCGTTTTGGCGCAGGTTTATTTATGGCAATAAGTTTAAATGGGCACTCCAAACTCGGCATTGGAATGCCAAGCTACGTTTTGGAAACGCTGCTTTAATTAAGGGGTGAAATGAATTCTCCTACATGTTATACCCTCTTTAAATCTAAATTAAAAACATATTACGCAGGATATTTATGTCTAAGCTAGCACAGCAATACTGGAATGAAGTGGGATCAAAAAAGGATTTTGAAGATCCTTTATATCTTGAGAGATTGTCCTCTTTTCTGACTAAAGAATCAAAAATTGTTGAATATGGATGTGGTTATGGTCGCCTTTTACAACTCTTAAACACAAATGGATACCAAAACCTTGTTGGATTTGATTTTGCTCAAAGCATGATTGAACGAGGAAAAAATGCGAATCCTAATCTTGATCTACGTCTACTTAAAGAACCAGGCAAAATCCCTTGTGCAACTGAATCTGTCGATGCCGTCATCATGTCAACAGTTCTTTGCTGTATGATTGATTCAAACGAACAAGAAAGACTATTCGAGGAAATTTTGCGTGTCCTTAAAAAGGATGGAGTTCTCTATCTCTCTGATTTTCTGATTTGTAACGATGAAAAGTATAAGAGAAAATACTCAGCAGGATTTCAAAATTTTGGCACCTGGGGTATTTATACAACAAGTGAAAATCTTGTTGTCCGTCATTTGAGTACTCAAAATGTATTTGAGCTTCTAAAGAATTTTGATATCCAATGGTTTGAACAATTTGATTTTAAAACAATGAATCAGAATCCAGCTCGTACTTTTCATTGCATAGCCAAAAAATGAAAAATCTGAGTATGTAATCAAAAAAGATGAACCCTTTCAGATAGTTGCATAAGTCGGTTGATGCGAGACGACAGGATGTAGCCTGCGTTCGCTATTGGATTCGATAGTACCCATACTGGCCCAAAAGCACTTTTACAATTTGCGTTAGAACCTGTTCACGATTTAAGCGATCTTGAGTGAACACACCGATGGCTCCTTTTTTTGAGCCTAAATTTTGGATGCCTGTAGACCCATACATGATATCTTCTAAAATTTGTCCGGCCAATAACGCCTCCTTATAACTATCGGGAAGTAAAATGATAGGCCCATTAGTGAAATAAATATTTTGATGCCGATCAATGATGGCTCCCCAATGACAAAGAAATACATGATCATTTAAGAAAACGACGCCAGCTTCTAAACCTATTGCTAACTGTGCTTCACTTTTTTCTAGACAGTCCTTTGCTCGGTTAATGGCCCCTTGCAGTGTTTCTTCATCAGAAAGAGGTTGAAGGCTTACTTCCGAAGAGGCATGGGTTGAGATAATCTTGATCTCATCATTAGCAATGGCATTCTTCACAGCTTGAACTTTAATAGGATTTGTTGATCCTATAGCAATAGCAAGTTGGGCTTGAATATCTTCAGCTGCCTGCGTGTCCAATATATTTATTTCCAATTGAGATCCTTCTTTTTCCTCATATAAAAGTTAAAAGGCAATTGCCTCTGCAATCAGTGTAAAGCTAATTTAACATTTCAAATGCGTAAAATCAACAAGCATTATCTTTTATGCCTGAAGTTCACAATTTTCGGTAAATGTATTCCATAGCATATGCGTATTCACCACTGGGAATATCTAAAACAGGCATTGCCTGTAAATTTAAACTGTATAATATACCGCCTAACTGTAAAATGATTGTTTAAAAAAAGGGATGCGCATGGTAGATGTCCCATATCAAAATAACGAAGTCGAGCTTTGAACAGAACTCACAACCCAAAGATGGGAAAAACCAAATACAAAGGAGTCAATTATGCATGCAACAATGTTCCCCCAAACCGAACCCAAAACTTATCAGACACAAAGTAAGCAAAATCATTCCAGCAAAAAACGACTCTTAACATGGCATGAGTATGACAAACAAATTGTGGAATTTTTTTTAAAAACACTGCGTTCTCAAGAAAAACCTGATTTTATTGTTGGCGTGAGTGAAGACTCAATGGTGCTTGCCAATGCACTCTCCAGACTATTCGGAAAACCTAATGGATATATAATGACCACTCCTGAGGGCGAAGTTGCTAAAAATGTATCAATTGTGGTCCCCTCACAAAGCAATACAGATTTCCAAGAAAAAGAATTAAAAGGAAATGGATTACTCGTCGATGTCGCTTCTAAAGTAAGAATATTAAAAGCTGAAGCCGAGATTTTCTCGAAAAACCCTTCTGTAGATAAATTAAACTCAAAGATACTTTTCGAAGCTTCTACACAAAATGAAGTGCCTGCTCTACCTGATGAAGTTTTTAAGAGACTTAATTTGAGTGAAATCCAAAAAAATGACTTAATGGACTTGACCGATGAAGACTTAGCTCAACTTGGAGGTAAAATATTTGATGATTTAATCAGCAATCCATCAAAAAAACTATCGTTCAAAGATTTGGATTTAACCCCACAAACTACCTCTTTTATTCAAAAAAACCAATACCTAGATCCCCATACAATGAGCGTCACATGGGATGATTACGGAAGATTGATCATCACTTTGGCATTGAAGATTATACGTGGCAATACTAACTTTAATTTTGTCATTGGGGTAGGTCGCGGTGGTCTTGCTATTGCAAAAGCTCTTTCACAGATTCTCCACAAACCCTTAGCAACAACTATCACTTCTTCTTACAAAGGTACAGGCGAATGTGAAAGAAGCAAATTATTAATCGCTAACGACATTTCTATTGGAGATGAATCACAACTGGAAGGAAAGGGAATATTAGTCGATGATCTGGTAGAATCTGGTACAACACTCAAGGAAACTAAAGAGTTTTACGTAAAGAATAAAATTACTGGCCTTTCAACTGCAGTGCTTTTTCAAAAACCGTTAACCGAAGTCACCCCCAACTTTTACGTTCAAACTGTGGATTCGAAATGCTGGATTGTATTACCAGATGAAATTTTCGAACGTCTTAACCTTACTGGTATTGAGAAGAAAGATATTTGTAACATGTCAGATGAAAAAATATCTCAGTTAACATATGAACTCTTTGAAAACCTTCCTGAAAATCCTAAGAAAAAAATTGAACTTGGTGTCATCAACCAGTTGCTCTTGAAGTATGCCTAATCAGCCCACAAAGGGGTGATTGTGGAAAAGCTTTCAAATAGGGAGCTTTTCCAGCAAATATCCTACTAAAGCGCCCACAGAGAACAATAAAGAGGGGGCTAGTTTGGACATAATTCACCCTTATGTAAATGAGATTGAGTCATGTTTTTCACTTAATCTTTTTTAAGCCTGACAAGCCAATGTATTGGAGAGTGCATCGAGTTTTAAGCAAAAGGGAAGAACCCTCGTCAGAGTTATGAGGGCATGTTTTTGCTTACCGGTAGCTAGGGTGTTGTTTTTGTAGCTTTTTTTAGATTTAAATTCACATGAATCTAAGCTTTTTTAAATTTTCAAGTCATATGATAGT
>JACCVN010000417.1 GCA_013698165.1 Parachlamydiaceae bacterium
TTATAGTCACCATAATGAAATGACTCTTGGATGCGGAATTTGCAAGGTACCAGCGCTTATCTTTCGGAGTACGTTCTCGTGGTTCTTCAACACCCCAAGCACCATCGCCAAAAAATAAAACCCCTTGTGGATCTATTTTACCCGACCGAAGAGGAAAAGTGCGTTTATAAGCATGATCGTGATTTTCGAAGGCAGCTGTTAATCCATACTTGTCAAAAAGAGGCACCCAAAAATGACGTACCTCTGAAGAGATCTTTCCATTAAACTTTCTTATTGAGGGATAGGCAGGCACATGGTAGAGGGCAAACTTATGTTTAAATTCTTCGCTGGCGCGCAATATATTATAAAGCCAACGAGTTTGCTCGCCTCCGATGGGATTAGTATGCCCGGTATCGAGAACAATCAAATTCAGATATTTACCAAATTCCAAAGTCTGATAGCCTTTTTTTCCAGGAAATGGGAATAGAGCGTGAAAAATCTGCGCATCTTCAGCAGTTTTCCCAAACCCCCCGTTGACATCATGATTTCCTAAAGCAGGGATTAAAGGGATCAAACGACCCTCAGGCGTCACCATAGTGTGCTTCCAGCTCGCCAGCCAATCAAACCAGCGTTGCCTTTTTGACGGAGAAATATCAACTTTTGCTAACCACTTTTCCATCCACGATTGCCATCCTTCAGGCAGAATTCCAAACTTATCTGCACCGTAAGCTAAATCTCCACCAAGAAGGGCAAACCAAGGGGACTGAAGAGCCGCTTGTCGATTAGTCTGAAGAACTTTCTCAAGTCCATCATGATAGATATCTCCACCGACGACAAAGCGAAAAGGCGTTTCATCTGTGGCGGGCATGGTGCGGAAATTGTAAATTTTACCTTCGCTTCCGCCGATCCGAAAAAAATAATCCATGTTAGGAATCAAGCCGGTCAACTCAAGCCGATAAATATGATAACGGTTTTCATTTGGTAACGAGAGAGCATACGTACTTGTTCGATTCCAGAATGGATCTCCGACAGCATGGAATTCAAATTCGTTCGCAGCAAAATCCACTGGATTGATCCATTGAACCGTCATAGTTGTTGTCGGATCCCTTTGCCACGTTAGATAAACTGCAAAAGGTTCCTTAGGAGGGGGAGATCCAGAAATCTCCCCGCAAAAAGCCAAAATAATGAGTAAAAAATGCAATAAATTACGCGGGATCTTCATCGATTAATCTTTAATTTCATAGGAATCAAATTGTTGACCTTTGCTGTTTATGGCTTCAAATTTTCGTTTTCCCTTTTCAATAGTCACAAGTATGAAATGTCTTTCTGCAGCTGTTTTCGCTAAAAACCACTGCTCTCCTTGAACTTTTGGATGTCTAGGTTCGGATACTCCCCAAGCTCCATCGCCAATGTAAAGGACTCCTTTGGGGTCAGCCTTGTCATCTTTTATGCGTACAGAGCGCTTATAGGCATGGTCATGATGTTCAAAAGCGGCATTTAAACCATATTTTTCAAATAAGGGTACCCAGTAATCGCGTATGATAGGACTCATTTTGCTGTCCATTTGCCGCACCGAGGGATAAGCGCCCGCATGATAGAGAGCAAATTTATGCATGATATCATTTCTTGATTTTAGTTCATCTTCAAGCCACTTTGCCTGCTCTCCTGAAATTAAATGGGTATGCCCCGAGTCTAAAACAAAAATGCTTAAGAACTTGCCAAAATCGATAACGCGATACTCGCGATTGTCTGGAGTGGGAAAAAGTGCATAATAAAAAGGTGCTTGTTTTGGAGATTGGGTATAGCGCCCAAGAGTATCGTGATTGCCAATGGCAGTGATCATAGGGATGAGCCTACCATCAGAAGTGATCATGGTCTCTGACCAATTGATCAACCAAGTGATCCAGCGGTCAGAATTTTCTGGAATTTCGCTCTCTTTTTCTGAAGTGTAAGCAATATCTCCCCCCAGTAGTGCAAAATCAGGATTTGTCTTGGCCGCCTGGATATTTGTTTCTTTGACGAACTCAATTAAATCGTGATAGATGTCTCCCCCTACCACAAACCTCAAAGGTTTATTCAAATCTGTCGGCATGGTCTTAAATTTATAGATCTTTTCTTGTTTGCCGATACGAAAAATATATTCGGTGGCAGGCTTTAAACCACTAATTTCTACACGATGAATTAATCCTGGAAAATTCTCCGGGAAAGGAAAGTGGGAGGCAACAGCTCTAAGCCATTTTTTCGTACCACTCTGTTGATATTCTATAGAATCGCTCAGAGATTCCAGAGATGATATCCATTGTATTGTCATCGTCGTTAAAGGAGAATGCTGCCATGTAAGATAAACCGCAACTGGTTTATCAGCCGCACTTCCCTTTTGAGTCAAAAGTGCGTTCGGCGCAGAAGGAACTTCTCTATAACTTTTCTTCTCGGGTAAAGGAGCTAAAGGTTCCGGGGATAAAGTTGTACATGGAGTTTGAATTTGCAATTGGGTGTCATTCACATCTGCCCTTAAGGCAAATGATAAAGAAAGAAAGCAGAAAAATAATAACAATTGGCTCTGTAGCCCTAATGAATGAATCATAAATTATCCTCGCATATTAAATATCTAACAAAAGAACGATTCTGAGTTTTTTCTACAGCCGTCCGTCTAATCAATTATAGACACTAAGCCCATTAACTACAAAGAGAACAAACAAATCGACAAAATCAGTTAAAAATGTATACGTTAAATGTCTCTATTGATATTATAAAGTTATCAGGAGGTGCATATGGAAGCGTCCATTTTGGATTTACGTTATCATATGAAAAAAATCTTACAGGCTCTCGCAAGAAACGAAGAAGTGAAAATTTTTTACCATGGAAAACTGAAGGGCATTCTTAGCCCTGTGAAATCCACATCAGAGATCAATGTTAATGATCATCCTTTTTTTGGGATGCACAAAGATGACCAAGAAGATGTAGAAGAAATCATGACTCAACTACGTGGCGACAGATATTATGTTGTTTGATACCGATGTTTTGATATGGTGCCAAAGAGGGAACGAAAAAGCTGCTCACCTAGTTTCGGGTGCAAATATCAGAAAAATCTCAATTCAGACCTATATGGAACTCTTTCAGTGTGCAAGATCCAAGAAAGAGCATCACATCGTTCGTGACTTTCTGTTAAAATTATCATTTGATATTTTGCCACTTACAGAAAATATTGGCCATCGCGCAGCTGTCTATATTGAAGAGTATACACTCTCAAATGGGTTACGGTCTGGGGATGCGATTATCGCCGCCACTGCAATGGAAAATAATCTCATTTTAGTAACCGCAGATCGAAAACACTATCAAGAAATTAAAGATCTTCAACTCAAAGTCCTTATTACGTAATTTGATAAGAATATTGCCCACGCAAGAAGCACTACGTAGAGAGTTTTCACTTTTAAATTGCATGCAAGAGTGCTCAAATAACTCGTTAAATACAGGGTGACGCAATGAAAGAGGAGAATTCGAGCATATCTGTACACTGTCAAGGCAGTATTTTCGACTATTTCTGCGTCAAAGC
>JACCVN010000034.1 GCA_013698165.1 Parachlamydiaceae bacterium
AGAACTAACACCCTTGGGAAACAACATATGTACCTCCAAGTCTTTAGCATCTATCTTAAAATTATAATATCTATTATAAATAATAATTATATTATAACAAATTGCCCCTTTAAATAACCAACTAACATTCCCGTTTTAAAATCTTTATATTACTTTCCGGCTTTTAAGTAAAAAGACAAATAAAACAACTCTTTGCCATCCATTATCAAATAATTTATCAAATCTTAACGTTGACTAGATATAATTAAGGTTTAAATTTGTTGAAACATAAAAATAGACTCGAAAAAATAGGTAACAAATGCGTTTAGATAGCTTTGAAACTGTGGGAGAATTTTACATCCAACATTACGGTCCATTGGATGTCTATGAAGATCGAAAAGGGATACATATTGTTTCGAAATCCCCTTCTCTGTTAACTGATTTAATGGTGCGGATTGAGTGTCTTTTTCAGGCGATCTCAAATTCTTTTGAGAATTTGCGTCTCCGGATGACAACCAATACAAGTGAAGGCACTGAACAGAGGCATATCGAGCCTGATGGAGCTATTCAAAGCCTGCAAAACTTAGTTTCTCAAGGGAAGAATAAGTTAAGACTTGAGCAAGATCTTACACCACTTCAAAAAACTAAGTTGCTATCGGAAGCCTATTTTAAAGCTGTGGTAGATCCTCGCAAAGGTCTGGAACAAGTTTTTGCAGTTTATGCGGCTGAAAAAGTGGTTAACACAGCTTTATCAGGTGCGGATGTCGTTCTTAAAGGAGCAGACATCGTCCTTGAAGGTGCGAACAGTTTTGTTCAAGGCTTCAGTAAGTTATTTTCATAATAGCGAATAAACTTTAACTGATATATGTATTTGACCATTTTAAAAAAATTATACATCTTATCACCAAACTTAGGAGACTTAGATGCAAGCATTACAAATTAATCACTTTTTTGAAAATAGGCTTTATAGCGTAAAAAGGGGTTTAGAAAAAGATGTCATACAAAATAATGTTGAACTAAAAGGCGCAGGCGTTCGTTGTTATGGCGAAATTACGGGATGGGTTTTAAGTAAAATTGGATACGCCACTAAAATCGAATTAGATAACAAAATTTTTTACATCAACAATAAGAGCTTTGTAAAATTAGTTGTGAGACTGAGTGAATTAGGACCTGTATCCTCTTCTCAATCAGCCGCAGCAAAATTGGATAAGCTTTATCATGAGCATCAGAAAACGGGTTATGATGAAGCCAAGATAAATAAGATGTGTGTGCAGCTTTTAAACAGGGCAAAGAGCAATGAAACTCAAATAAACTACATCAAAAGTCGGACAGACATCGATGCCAAAGTAAAAACAGATGAAATCAATCGTTCATTTGGTGAGTTAATGGGTGACCTTTTGGAGATCGCTGTAAAATAAGATTAAATATTGTGCCCATAGTCTGGCCTAAATCGAACATGGACCTTGGGCTACGTTAGTGGTGTTGTTTTTATGCTGTTTTTGGACACATTCCTTCATTTGGGTTTATAATGTCTATCCAGGGTTGGGAGATTTCAAAGCGACAGTTGAAGCGTTCAATCAGCAAGTATAAGATTGGTGTGATAAAGAGCGCCTGCATTTTGTTAGATTCCTGAAAAGTCTAATATCATTCAGGCATACGATGTTTGAACTCAGGATCTCAATTGACTCTCGATTTCATTTGATTCTTCAACGCTTGCGCATAAGCTTCATTCAAAGACCGAGGTCCTTTGTTGACTAAATTAATTTTAGGGAATCGAGACTCCGCGGGCGGCTTATGCTTATCTTTATTGAGCCTACAAACAGGGGCGTAACGAGCTTCGCCATTCTTCAATTCTGTGTTGTGATTTAAGGCACCATACGTCGGTACGAAGCGA
The DNA here is from genome assembly GCA_013698165.1 of Parachlamydiaceae bacterium. GTDB lineage: Bacteria > Chlamydiota > Chlamydiia > Chlamydiales > Parachlamydiaceae > JACCVN01. Next base: position 1,874 of record JACCVN010000034.1, read on the forward strand.
TCAGGTACCGCGTCTGCAGCTCCTACGGTACTCATCACTAAAAAGAATAAGGTCTTTAAAGACTCCGTAACCCCATATCCTATAGCTTTGTTAACACTGCCCAGCGTATTACTGGCAGACTCTACCTTCGCAACTGTTTTGTCAACATATCCAATGAACTGTTCTGCTTTATAATTCGTTCCAATGGTTTTAAGAACACAATCGATGACTTCTTTATTTTCTGTAAGCTTAGCAATAAATTCCTCGCGATTATTAGCAATGGCATCCAAACAGTTGTTACCGTTAACAAAAAATTCGTTGACCGCGCGATTTCCAATTTCCGGATTTAAAGAAAAAGCATCTACAGCATCGATTGTCACCATGCTAAGTTTGAAAAAATGCTTCACAAAAGTGGCTATGCGATAACCAACAGTTCGAAAATACTGTTCCACTTCAAATAGCCACGAATAGATCCTTTGAGATGTTGAAGGTGAAATGAACCTGGAGATTGGTTTTTTATTCCATTTGTGACTGGTGATAGTAGGATGACGTTGAAAAACAGCATCGATCAATTTCCGATAGGAACGATTCAAAGATGATTGCTCTCTGACGCATTCCAATATGCAATTGGACACCATCACACATTGGGCAGCTAGGCGAACGTATCGGCTATCACCCACCCAAAAATTGAGGGCATGACCGGAAACCAATTTTAGAAAATTGTCCGGATTAAGATAAGTTTTTCCCTGACGATACCAATGCCAACGGCAATGAATCCAATGCAACCCCGAATACGCACTTCGTATGATTGAGGGCAGTGTGGGGGTATCAGGTAGAAGCTGCGCTGTGCTTTGTTGAACGACATTTTCTAATAACATTTGCTCTCCTTCAACCCTACAGAAGTACCTCAATTCCTGTTATAAAGCTAGAAAAAAGATTTTACTTAGTGAGCAATTGGCTAATTATCGTCGCCATGCAGACCCTTCTTATTATTGTGTATATTCTCTGCGCCATTGCAAATATATCTTAAAGCAAATGGGGCTAAAAGTGTCGTGAAGGCAATAACTAATATAATCGAAGCATAAATGTCATCCTTGAACACTCCGGCTGTTAGACCGATGTTCGCAAAAATCAATCCAACCTCTCCTCTTGGAATCATTGCAGTTCCTACAATAAGCTTCGTCGTAAAAGTTTCCTTTTTAAGAAGAAATCCGGAGGCAAGTTTTCCTATAATGGCTGAAATAAATAAAAGACCAGTAATCATCCAGATGTATAAAGAACCCCAATCAATAGTTTTGAGGTTAAGTGATAAACCAATTGCTACAAAGAAAATAGGTGTGAACAAGTGAACAATTGGCTTCATTTGCTTTTCTACCTTATGACTAAACTCTGGTGCCTGATGAAAGGGCGCAAAAGGAATGAAAAATTGTCTAGATAATGCAAGCCCAGCCGCAAAGCCACCAAGCAGTTCTGGAGCACCTAATTGATGCGCAACCCAAGCGAACAATAATATCAACGAAACGATAGTTGTTGGTAAAAGACCTGGAATATCACTTTTCTCGTTCCATTTCCTGATAATCAGTGAAACTAGTTTAGCTGCCAATGGCGAAATTAAGAAGAATAGTATAATAAATAACAGAACTTTCCCGGCATTCCAAAGATCAACAGTTCCGCTTTGTGAAAAGTCATAAAGCATAGCAAGCAAGATAATTCCAATGATATCATCTAATACAGCCGCTCCTATAATGATTTGAGCTTCATGGCTGTTTTGTTTTTTTAAATCACGTAAAACTCTCATGGTGATTCCGATGCTGGTGGCCGTCAATGTGCATCCTATAAATAAGCTTGCCAGCAGGCTAAAGCTAAATAGATAATAGCTAATACAAAAACCAAAAATAAATGGTAAGACTACTCCTCCTATAGCTACCACACCTGCCTTTATTCCCGAAGAAGTCAATCTCCCTATATCCGTTTCTATTCCTACTTCAAAAAGAAGTAAAATAATTCCTATTTGCGCTAAAAGATGGATAGGAGGGCTTATTTCTATTAGACCAAATACACTTGGACCAATTAAAATTCCAGCGACTAACTCTCCGATGACTGAAGGAGCTTTAAAATAGGCAGCGATCTCTCCGACAATTCTTGCAGAAAAAAGTATAAGAACCAGCTGAATTAGAAATGTATGCGCTTCCATGAATATTTCTTTTGTTTACATGACTTCGTTAACAACCTTAACAACATGGTACCAAAAATTTGTGTTGAATGCTATTGAATGCGGCTTAAATTAGCAAAATGTACTGGAGTAGATCAAATTATAGAGTGAGCCGCGAATGCGCCGAC
>JACCVN010000069.1 GCA_013698165.1 Parachlamydiaceae bacterium
TTAATTTAATTGACTTCTGTTTGTTTTTTACATTACAATTTGATCAAAAAGGAAAAATAATCTAATGGAAAAGAAAAAAATAGTCGTCCGTGCTTATGAAAGTAATGATGCTACAGACCTAGCTAAAATTTACTATAATACCATCCATAAAGTAAATACTAAAGATTATTCTGAAATTCAACTTGAGGCATGGGCACCTAAAAGTAGTATTGAAGCAGACAGTTGGTTGAAGAAATTTGAAAAGACAAAGCCATTGGTGGCAGTTAATGATAAAACTGTAGTTGGCTTCGCAGAATTTGAACCTAATGGACATATTGATTGTTTTTATTGTCATCACGAATGGATTGGTTTTGGGGTTGGTTCCGCATTAATGAATGCCATTCATGAAATTGCCCATGGTCAAAAAATTTTAAAAATTTTTGCTGAAGTAAGCATTACTGCACGGCCATTTTTCGAAAAACATGGATTTACAGTTACCGAAGAACAAAAAGTGTCTATAAAAGGTATTGAGCTTATAAATTTTAAGATGGAAAAAAGGCTTAATCAAAACTAAGCAATTTCATTTGTCTCTCCTCTTTTTCCTAATAAAGAACAAGCCCGGTCTTCATTGGCTTGTACACTGTCAAGATAGTTTTGTGGACTAAATACTACCTTAAACAGTGTACTAGGCTTGTTCTTTGAAAAATTAGAGCCGACGGTATGTTTCAGCACCTACAACAATTGAAGGTTGCCCATCGTGAATGCTTAATGCAAGAGAGGCATGACCAGTTATAAATTCTAAAAAAGGCTTCCATTCGTTTAAATTTGTGCTAAGAATCAACCCCTGGCCAACAAGCCTAGCGTAAAAGGACTGCTTTATTTCTACTTCTCCAAATTTCCCTTCGTTTTCTACCAAATTGACGAAATCTCCTTTTAAAAAGAAGCTGATAGGTAAACGCGTTTGAGAGGAAAACTCAACAGCGATTTCTGGGTGGTGCCCTTCCATAATTTCTTTCAACTCTTGGTCGGATAAGCTGCAAATGTTGACAACACGCAAATCTTGGCAATTTTCCCAAGATTTTGAGTTAATCGGAAAGTCAGCCGAAGCAGCAGAAGCCGACAGACAAATACTTGCTAAACTCAATGACAAAAAGATAAGTTTCTTCATATATTCTCCTTACTACAGTTGTAGTATTTAAAGTTAAAAAAATTCGCGCTTTTCTGAGCTCTTTAGAAAGTCCAAAATCTTCCTAAAAAGATTATCCCAAAACCTATTCCTATCGCTAAAAGTGTGAAAGCGAAACGCGTTTTTCTTAAACGAGTTGGTGTTGGTTTTAAGAGAATGTTAACACGTTTAAAGACTGTGTGTTTAGTAAGATGGTGAACAAAAACCTGCTCTTCTCCTTTTATGGAATGACGAACAGATTTACAGATGGCTGAGGCTAAGTCTAAAGGCTGCACTCCATATTTTTTGCAATTGAGATCGCATCCAACTTCATGACCTTCTTCAATGCGTTTATGTAGCCATCTTGTGGGAACCCACCAAAAAATGGTTTCTATGACATCTAAGATTAGACGCACTAAACTGTCTTTATGTCTGATATGTTCTATTTCATGTGCTAAAACCGCTTCATATTCTCTTCTAGAAAGACTTTGTGAGAGCTTCTCGGGAATATAAACAACGGAGGAAACTAAGCCTGCAACGAAAGGAGATCCCGAAAAATTAGCAGGGGTTAAAATTTGAAATCGATACTTCTTAACGCAAGAAGCTAATGTTAAATTACGCAATTTCCTACAACTTGCCATAGCAGTTTTTGCGAATGCATTTAGGGATGCTATAGAGTTATTGTATTGAATCAATCTTTTGAAGAATAAAGCCCCTGATATAACCAAGAAAGTAAAACAAAAAATCTTTAGAAATTCAGGCTTTATTGTGTAACCAAGAATATCTGCAATAGTAAACGTCATATTCCCCTGTACGGTTAATTCGATGCCTGAAGTAATTGGCAAATAAAGCCAGTCAGTAACGCAGCTCATTGAGCCTAACGTAACGGATAGCGTTCTGGTTCCTTCTTCACAATTCAGTGGGTTAACCCCCTGTGCATAAGACCATCGTGTGAAATCATATAAACACAAATCTAAAGGGAGTTTGAAAATTGGAATCATCCTTAAAGCCGCTGCAATGCGCCCCTGTGGAATTCGGAATAAAAAAATTATGCCTTCTATCAAAAATGCAACCGTGAAAAAAGCTAAAAGACTGTTAAGAAAAACGTTTAGAATAAAAAAAGAAACTTTATCCATGTTGTTTTTTTTCCGCCTTTCGTTTTTGGATAAGGTACTGAATCTCTTCTAAATCCTTATCTAAAATTTCTTGATCCACCAATATGGATTCATCAATCCTTGCTTGTTCCGATACTGTACTACAAGCGTAGTATTTCTGTCAAAGAATTTGCAGTTTTTCGGAAAAATGCCATCACTAGAAGAAGGACATATTTATTTGCAAAACTACGAACAAGCTCCACACCCCCTTAGACACCCTCTTGGTACTTCCATTTCTGTAGAGGAGGTAAAGGGAAACAGAAATCGATAGCCAAAAAGGCTAAGAAAACACTCTGAGGTAGGGTTTCACTTTGATAAAGATCTCTAACTCATAAAGTTGATTTATTCTTTTAAAAATTAGTTCGATCAAATCTTGGTTGTTATAAATGATCAATTTTGTCATAATTCCACGTAAAATTCACGAATAACCCCGGCCCCTTTATGCTTCGATCCCTGTTTTTAAAAATGATTGGACTTGTCGCTTTTCTTGCTGCCTTTGCGTCCTCTTTATCAGCGCAATCTCTTAACTCATCGGAGAATAAAAATATGGAATTTATCGCCCATAAACAAATTGGATCAGGAAAAGAAAAAGTTCTGGTTATGCATCATTGGATGGGCGATTCGACAAGCTACGATTCTATGCTTCCATATCTTAATACCGATGATTATACCTACCTTTTTGTAGACTTGCGTGGCTACGGTCATTCCAAAGAAATGCGTGGGATCTATTCAATAGAAGAAGCGAGTGCAGACGCTATTAAACTCATCAATTCCTTAGCCTGGAATAAATTTCATCTGATAGGACACTCAATGTCCGGCATGATTGTTCAAAAAATTGCTGTCGACAATCCCTCCAGAGTTAAAAGTGTCATAGCGATAACACCTGTACCCGCTTGTGGATCGCCTGGTCCAAAAGAGATGATGGACTTTTTTGAAAGCGCTGCTTTAAACGATGATGGAGCTGCTATGGAATGTGTCAATACATTAACTAGCAATCGTTACACTAAAGCTTTTGCCATGAAGATGGTTCTGGACAATCGCCAATGGTCTACAAGCGAAGCCCGTCTTGGATATATGAAAATGTTTTTTTATACCGACTTTTCTGAAAAGGTTAAAGGCCTACTCACACCAATATTAGTTTTAATTGGCGAGCATGACTTTGAGGGAAGTGAAGCATTTATGCGTAATACCTTTTTGGAGTGGTATCCGAATGCTCGGTTAGAGTGTTGCAAAGCATCGGGGCATTACCCTATGATAGAAACTCCAATTGCTCTAGTTGCGAAAATAGAAAATTTTCTATCTGACAATTCTTCTGAATCGGCTCAATGAAACTATACGAATTAACTCATTAACCTTGAGACTGTTAAGTAGTTTCTTAAATTTAACAGGCGAGAATGTTTTATAAAAATGAAATTATTGTTATACGACAATAGAAGGCGCTGACGCTTCAATCCGTCAAATTTTTACCAATTTGACAGCAGTATAAATTTTTTTCTTACCCAAAAAAAGGAAATTGCCATGATAAATAAAAACGATCAATCAAATTCTGCTGAGAAAACAAAAACTCAACAAGCCACTTGGCCTGACTTTGCAGC
>JACCVN010000077.1 GCA_013698165.1 Parachlamydiaceae bacterium
CTTCTATAAAATACAAAAAGTGATTAATTTGACTGCGAGTTGGATAACTTTCCTCGAACGAGGATTTGCTCCATCTCTTGGGGCAAAGGAGCATAGAATTCAAGTAATTTTCCTGTGGTTGGGTGTTCAAACTGCAAATAATGCGCATGCAGCATTTGACGATTTACATTAAAAGTGCTGTTGGCGCGCTCACTGCCATAGATAATATCCCCAAGGACAGGAGTATTCAAGTGCTTTAAATGCACACGAATTTGATGTGTGCGGCCAGTCACAAGTACGATATTGACAAAAGAAAGCTCGCTGTTATAGTTGAGTGTTTTGCAGATACTAATGGCTTTTTTTCCACCATGCGGCAAGACAGTCATCATTTTTCGTTGAACAGGATGACGTCCGATTGGCTGGTCGATAGTAATGTCACCCGGTTTCCCTACGCAGATAGCGCGATATTCTTTGATAATTTTGCGGTTGGAAAATAGTTCAACAAGTTTGCGCTGGGCCTCTTCAGTTTTTGCGGCGAGCAAGAGCCCTGTGGTCTCTTTATCCAGGCGATGGACAATCCCCGGCCGTAAATTACCCGTGGAATTGGCGCTGCGGGAGAGCTTTTCAATTTCTTGACAGTGATATAAAAGAGCGTTGACAAAAGTCCCGGTCCAGTTGCCTGCAGCTGGGTGAACGACCATACCAGCGGGTTTATTGATCAAAATGATCGAATCATCTTCATAAATAATATCTAAGGGGATGTTTTCCGCTTGGAGGGTGATTTCCGGAGTTAAAATAAAATGAACTTCAACCTCATCGCCAAATTCAGGCTTGAAACGTTTTTTTACCTGTTCACCATTAACTAGCACTTTTTGCTCTTCAATTAAATATTGAAAATAGGTGCGAGATTTTAATTCTTTGAAACGATCGGCTAGGATTTTGTCAAGGCGTTGACCTGCTTCAGTTTCTGAAATAATAATACAATCAATCTCTTCTTGCATGAAAATTGTCCTATGAATTTTTTTGGATAATGGCAATTAGCCATAAGGGAATTGGCGCTTCGGAATGATTAGGCAATAAGCGCTGTTTAAGACTTAAGATGTTAGACCTAAGCAGCTCGAGTGTAGGAATATCCACGACAGCAGAGATGACTTTACCAAGGTATTTTTGACCTTGCTCTTCCCATTCTTTTAAATAGTCGCCACCACTGCAAAAAAGGTTACGGATAGCTGGGTCTGCTTTTGAAAGCATTAGCTCCATAGTGGAATCGAGTTGGAAGCCGAAAAATAGGGATTCGGAATACATTAATCCTCTCGGCCTTTTCTATAAGCTTTTTTCAAGTTTTCAGCATGATTTTGTAAATCTCGACGTACCATTTCTACAAGACTCTGCATCATCATATTGTAGACTTTTGGAGCTTTTGTCTTCAGGTCCGCAAGAGAACTAATTTTAGTTGAACTGTTAACAACAGGTGTATTCGAAGATGCTGCAGCTCCAGCCGTCGTTGGATCAGCAGCTGAAGGTCCTGAAGGAGGAGGCGCACTTGGAGCCACTGGGTTAGTCGACATACACAACCTCTTGGTTAATTATCCTGTATGGTCTCTAACTATTATAATAACACATTAAAGGAGAAGAGGCAATATAATAATTTTTTAAGTATGACAGGAATAAATAAACCTTATTAATCCAGATCTTCCAAACTTACTTTTTTTCGCAATTCATCAAAAATTTCTTCAAAAGAATAGCCTTTTCGCGCTAAAGCGGCCACCACTTTTTGCTTTTCTTTAGGATCAGTGAGCTTCCGACTGCGGTATCTTGTCGCCAATAGGCGTTGAATATTTTCTCTTTGGGAAACTTTGTCACACTGAGAGGAGATCGCTTCATTTGCCAATCCTTCCGGCACGCCCTTGGCTCGCAGCTTCATCCCAATGGCTTTAGCTCCATATTTCTGACGTTGAAGACAGCGCACAGTACTTTCGACCCATTCGCGATCGTTAAGGTATCCCATTTCAACAAATTCATTTACGACCTTTGTTATTGTAGAAGTGGATACCAACCTCTTCGAAAGAGCAGTCTTAAGCTCGCCGCTAAAGTAGTTGCGTTTGGCAAGCCTTCGAATGATGAAATTTCTAGCGCCCTTATACTCAAGAGCTTTTAACTTTTCTTCACATTCGAGCTGATCATTTCCTTCAATTTGCGGCCGTCTTCCCAAAATTGATAGATGGCCCCCTTTCCACTCTTCACCATCCAGGAAAAGATTGATTAATTCCGGCCTTTTACCTGTTGTAATAGAGACTTTCATCTTAAATTCCTGAATTAATCATAGAGATACCGACGGTTGAGGAGCCGGCACCATTTTTGACGCAAAGACGCAGCAGGCTACATTTTGCTCTTTGCGTAAAAAATGGTGCTACTTAGTAGGCCATATAATTATCCTTGCAGGACCATAATTTTTTTGATTTCGCGCGGGGACATTTTGATGCCTTTAGCGCTGACTCCCTTGACTAGCAGGCTGCTGAATGGGAAGGACGCTTTGGCAGTTTTTTGCTTGGCTTTAGGAACAAAAATGAGTTCAAGTGAGGGGTCCGGCTGCGTAGAGATGAATTGAAGCTCCATATTTTGTTCCAGGTAGCGATAGAGCTTATCGAGGATAAACTTTTCGATCACAAATCGTTTAGCATAACAAAGGCGTTTAACAGGGTCTTTATAAACGACGCTGATGACGCTTTTTTTGTCTGCAGCTCCAACATAAACGATTTTGTTATCCTTTTGGTCTACATATTGTTTTTCAGGCATGTTAATGACCTTATAGGAACCATCCTTATAGATGAGCAAAATTTTGTCAAAATTTGTGCATTCAAAACTGCTGCCGGTAGCGACGTTCGTACCTACAAAGCCTGTAGCAGGATCAAAGCCGACTTTGACATTGCGAGTTTCTATAGCTCTCCAATTTACTTCACCAATAGATTGAATGACCGTCTGGCGGGGGTAGTCTTTTCCGTATTTAGTGATCAAGGCTTGGAGGTAGTTGATAGTGAATTTCTTAATATTCTGTAGATGCTTTTGAACCTTGCTAAGTTCTTGCTGTAGGGCAGTAATTTCAGTTTCATTTTTATCGATATTAAAGCGAGAAATGCGGCGAATAGGGATATTTAACAGCTTTTCACGATCGTCATAGGTAGGCTCTCGAGAAAGCTGGGGGTAGAAGGGCGTGAGTCCTTTTTCTACTGATGCATGTATCAGATCATATTCAGCAATAAACTCGATCGGCTTATATAGCCTGTTTTCAATAAAAATACGTTCCAAGTTTCTTTCAAAGATTTTCTCTAGCAAACGACCATTCTCGATTTCCAATTCCATCTGCAAGTATTCTTGAAGCTTGCTGACATTCAAGTGTAAAATGTCATCGACTGTACATTCCCAAGGAAGATCATCTTTGATCGATACCATCTGAGGCGTCAAAGTCACCTCACATTCCGTGTAAAGATAAAGAGCATCGATTAAATCCTGGGAATAATGACCACGAGGTAATTTTATCTCGATTTCGACCTTGTCGGAAGTGTAGTCGTGGATGGCATCGATTTTAATCTTCCCCTTTTTAGCCGCCTCGTCGATCGAGCGGATCAGGGACTCAGTTGTAGAGCCGTAGCAGATTTCCCTTATGACAACTGTTTTGGGGTCTGTAATATCGAATTTTACGCGCAATTTAACTTTTCCGAGGCCTTTATTATATCCCGTGGCGTCCATAAACCCGCCGGTAGGGAAGTCTGGCAAAATAAGAAAGCTTTCATTTTTCAAAATGGCAATTTCAGCCTCAAGAAGTTCGACAAAATTATGCGGCAAAATGTATGTCGACATGCCTACAGCAATACCCTCAGCGCCTTGCATTAGCAAAATCGGCAGCTTAGCCGGCAGGCAGACAGGTTCTTGATGACGCCCGTCATAAGAAGGGATCGTTTGTGTAAGATCCGGATTAAACATGGTCGCAATTGCAAGCTGTGAGAGTCTTGTTTCAATATAACGTCCAGCGGCTGCAGGATCCCCCGTAAGGATATTTCCGAAGTTTCCTTGCCTATCTAAAAGATACTCTTTGTTAGCCATGTTGATCATTGCTTCAGTGATTGGAGCATCCCCGTGAGGATGGAAAGCCATGGTCTGACCGGCGACATTGACGACCTTATGCAATTTGCCGTCATTCATTTTCCATAAGGTGTGCAAAATCCGCCTTTGCACAGGCTTAAGGCCATCAATTGCATTGGGGATCGCGCGATCTAAAATGACGTATGAAGCATATTTTAGATAGTGATGCCGCATGAGTTGTTTTGCATCTTTCATTTTGTGGCGCCTTCTGCAGTGACTGGAGCTGCATCTTCATTAATGAGATTTTCCATGATGAACGCTTTACGTTCTGGGGTATTTTTGCCCATATAAAATTGCAAGGTGGGTTTAATATCGGAAAAACTGTTGACTGACACCGGAAGCAGTCTGATATCTTTGTTGATGAATTGCTTGAATTCGTTTGGAGAGATCTCTCCTAGCCCTTTAAAGCGAGTGACTTCGATGCCCTTTTTTAATTGAGCAATGGCCTTGTCGCGTTCTTCTTCGGTATAGCAATAAAGAGTCTTATCTTTGTTTCGGACTTTAAAAAGCGGGGTTTCCAAAATATAGAGATGACCATTCATCACAAGGCCTTCAAAATAGGTTAAAAAGAAGGTCATCAGCAAATTACGTATGTGCATGCCATCCACATCGGCATCTGTGGCCAATATAACTTTTGAATAGCGGAGATTGTCAATTTCATCTTCGATATTTAAAGCGCTCATCAAATTAAACATTTCTTCATTCTTATACAGCTGGTCAAGCTTCATGCCATGCACATTCAAAGGCTTACCACGCAAGGAAAACACTGCCTGGACAAGGGGGTCACGCGTTGCCACAATAGAGGCACTGGCAGAATCTCCTTCAGTAAGGAAGATCTGGGTATTTTGACCGAATTTCGAATCGTCATTTAAATGATAGCGGCAATCGCGAAGTTTCGGAATTTTAAAGGAAATTCGTTTTTGCTTTTCTTTGGCTTCCTTTTTAACTGCCGAAAGCTCTTTACGCAGCTTTTCGTTGAAAACAATTCTTTCAATGATCTTATTGGCCATTTTCGGATTTTGATAGAGCAGATTGGCAACATTCTCTTTGATTTCTTGAACTAGTGGAGTGCGGATGTCGGTATTGCCAAGCTTGTTCTTCGTTTGCGATTCAAAAATCGGGTCCTTGATTTTTACAAGTAGAGTTCCCACAATACCGTCACGGACGTCGACGCCTTGGAAGTTCTTTTTGGAAAATTCGTTGATTCCCTTTAAGATCCCCTCTCGAAAGGCAGATAAGTGCGTGCCGCCATCGGAAGTGTATTGTCCATTGACGAATGAAAAGAAACATTCTCCATAGCTATGTGTATGCAAAAAGGCAAACTCTACCGTCTTGCCACGGTAATGCAGAGGCTCATAAAGTCGATCTTCTGTGACTTCCTGATTCAGGAGGTCGAGCAGTCCGTTCTTTGATTCTATCAATTCGCCATTGTAGTATAAACGTAAACCGGTATTCAAGTACGCATAGTGCCACATACGTTTAAGCAGGAATTCGTTTTGAAAGTCATATTTCTTAAAGATCTCAAGATCGGGAATAAACTCGATATAGGTGCCGTTCTTTTCTGATGTTTTACCTTTTTTCTGATTCTGTAAAACGCCTTTCGAAAATGTGGCTTCTGCATATTCCCCTTCACGGAAACTGCGCACTAAAAAATGGCTCGAAAGAGCATTGACGGCCTTTGTGCCTACTCCGTTCAAGCCGACTGAAAATTGGAAAACGTCGTCATTATACTTTGCGCCTGTATTAATCTGGCTGACACATTCGATCATCTTGCCAAGAGGTATCCCGCGGCCAAAGTCGCGAACTCTGATCTGTCCTGTCTCAGGATCCATATCAATATCAATTTTTTCGCCATGATGCATGATGAATTCATCGACACTGTTATCAATGACTTCTTTAGCCATAATGTATATGCCGTCATCCGGATGCGATCCATCGCCAAGCCGGCCGATGTACATGCCTGAACGTAAACGTATATGTGCTAAGGCATCTAAAGTCTTTACTGTGCTTTCGTCGTATGTTTTTGCCATATCCCCATCTTCGCTGGTGTTACTAAAAAAAATGTTTTGAGAGATCAGCGTGCCCAAGAATATACAATCGACATTAAGCTGAAAAGCCCTAAATTTAAGTAAGGCCCTCAAAAGATTGAATAGTTGTCAAATCTAATAACAAGATTATAAGGATAGAATAGTGTATGTGTGGATAAGCAGCGATGCTTGGAGTAGACTTGTTTAATATATGCAGAGATATTTGATTACATAAAAAAGTAGTATATTTAGTCAAAATTATAAAATTTTTTTGAATTTAATTATTTTTATAAACTTTCAAATAAGGAGATATTGTGGAACCGGCTAAACTTTTATTTGATCGTTGCATAGACATGCCTGTGTGTAAGAGGCCCCAAGCATTAAATTCCTGGATTACAAAATATACAAACTGTAAAAACTTTGACGCTGAATTTTCAGACATCAAACCAGAAAATATATCAGTTGTACTGGGGGAGAATTTATTTGTTGCCTATTTTAATATAGCTTTGGAGGCACATAATTATACATTAGCCACTCATATT